>NZ_QVGZ01000029.1:0-2202 GCF_003603345.1 Faecalibacterium sp. AM43-5AT | reverse complement strand
CGCAATTTCACCGGAACGGTGTATAATTGCGCCCTTTATTCTAAAGGGTTTTGGACGTTGCTTCGTTCGTGAACGTCATGCACCATCTTTGCAAGCGCCAGCACGACTTCAGGTTGACGGAATGAGATCTTCAAAAGCTCCATCACCTGATCGTCGGTCAGTTCTCCCGGACAGACCAGAAAGCTTTCCAGCATTCCGGCACGAGTACAAAGACGGTGCACACGCTCTCTCCGGTTCAGCTCTGACATCCTGCGTTCAAGGATCTTTTCCCGGTGCTGGCAAGAGCGCAGCTTCTGCTCCGCTTTGGCTTTCTCGCTGCGGAGATAGGCAAGGTTGGTTTTCGGTTGGGTCATGGCATCACGCTCCTTTACAAAATAAAGAGCCAAACAATCAGTATACTGTAAAAGTCCATGTAGACGCTGACGGGGATATGGTAATCATTCAGAACCCTACTCTTGCACCAGCAATCGAAAAATCAGACTATGAGCCTAAGACACCAGAAGCAGACGCAAGCGTGGACGCTGATACGGTAAATGACGCTACCGCATTTCTGGAAACATTCTTTAAGCTCTATCCAACAGCCACAGAAAAAGAGCTTGCTTACTATGTATCTGGAAATGTGATTGAGCCTATCGGCAGGGACTACCTTTATTCTGAACTGGTAAACCCTATCTTTACAAAGGACGGGGATAATGTGAAAGTTAAAGTAGCTGTAAAATTCCTTGATAATCAGACAAAGGCGACACAAGTATCACAGTATGAGCTTGTGCTACATAAGGATAGCAACTGGAAGATTGTAGGATAAAAGAAAAAGGCTTGCAGTTCTGTATTGATTTGCAAGCCTAAATATATTATTTATACTTCTGGAAAATCCCGACTAATAAAGTATCTATCGCTTCAGCTAATTCAAATCTAACTTTATCTGAGGCAGAAAAAGCGTTTCCTAATTGCAAAGTTGTATAACCGTGAATTATTCCAGTAAGCATATTTAATATTTCAAGTGTTTTGTCTTTGTTAAGACTGCACGATTGGATAAGAGTAGTTAATAATGAAAGATAGTTGTTAAAAATGGTTGCTGTTTCCTCTGTTCCGTGCCACACAGCCCATTGAATTGTTTCATAAACTCCGGGGTGTTCAATCATATAGTTTAGGTATTCGATAGAAACTAACTTAATTGCTTCTTTCCCTATTTTTCCAACGGCAATTTTCATCATTCTTTCATTCATGTCACGCATACCATTATGAGCAACTTCTAAAAGAAGATTATCTAAACTTTCTATGTGATTATATAAAGATGGTGTACGAATGTTTAATTTTTGAGCAACAGCTTTTAACGAAACGTTATTTAATCCTTTTTCATCTGCTAAGTCTGATGTTGCTTTTATTACTGCTTCTTTAGTGGTTTTCATAGTTATGCACCTCATTCAAAATATCATACAAACACAATTCTAGCTAATTGAATTAGTGTAGTCAATAACACAATTAGAAAATTATGATTATTTATTGACTTTCTTAAAATTTTGTGTATAATAGGAATTGAAGTTAAATTAGATGCTAAAAATTTGTAATTAAGAAGGAGGGATTCGTCATGTTGGTATTCCAAATGCGTAATGTAGATAAAACATCTACTGTTTTGAAACAGACTAAAAACAGTGATTACGCAGATAAATAAATACGTTAGATTAATTCCTACCAGTGACTAATCTTATGACTTTTTAAACAGATAACTAAAATTACAAACAAATCGTTTAACTTCAGTATTTATTTACAGATGTAATCACTTCAGGAGTGATTACATGAACAATAATATAAAATATTCTCAAAACTTTTTAACGAGTGAAAAAGTACTCAACCAAATAATAAAACAATTGAATTTAAAAGAAACCGATACCGTTTACGAAATTGGAACAGGTAAAGGGCATTTAACGACGAAACTGGCTAAAATAAGTAAACAGGTAACGTCTATTGAATTAGACAGTCATCTATTCAACTTATCGTCAGAAAAATTAAAACTGAATACTCGTGTCACTTTAATTCACCAAGATATTCTACAGTTTCAATTCCCTAACAAACAGAGGTATAAAATTGTTGGGAGTATTCCTTACCATTTAAGCACACAAATTATTAAAAAAGTGGTTTTTGAAAGCCATGCGTCTGACATCTATCTGATTGTTGAAGAAGGATTCTACAAGCGTACCTTGG
>NZ_QVGZ01000028.1:0-3621 GCF_003603345.1 Faecalibacterium sp. AM43-5AT | reverse complement strand
AAGATTGGAAAAAATGAGCCTGTCTGCATTGCAGATGAAGTGCCGTTTGACATCCCGGAGAGCTGGGAGTGGGTGCGGCTAAAGGATATTGTCGTTAAAGAAATCAAGCGAGGAAAATCTCCAACCTATGCTGATAATAGTAGCATACTTGTGTTTGCTCAGAAGTGTAACACAAAAGCTGGTATCATAGATTTATCGCCAGCCAAACACTTGGACTTTAAATCATTTGCAAAATACCCGGATGATGAATATATGCAAGATGGTGATATTGTTGTTAATTCAACCGGAAACGGAACCTTAGGAAGAGTTGGTGTCTTTCACGATGCTGATAGAAGCAATGACTGTGTGATCGTGCCAGATTCTCATGTCACAACCATTCGTATCAACAAGATACTAGTTTTAGACTACGTCTACTATGTACTGGTTTACTATCAACCTTATTTTGAAAAGAACTGCTCAGGTTCAACTAATCAGACGGAACTAAAGCCACTTGTTATCGCAAATTTGTTTATCCCTGTTCCTCCCATTGAAGAACAACGTAGAATTATCCGAAAACTTTCATCCGTATTGCCACTAGTCACAAAGTACGATGAAAAAGAAGCAGCATTAGAAGTCTATAATACAGCCTTCCCAGCGCAACTAAAAAAGTCTATCTTACAATATGCAGTACAAGGCAAGTTGGTCCCTCAAGATCCTGCTGACGAACCAGCATCCGTTCTGTTAGAGCACATCCGTGCAGAAAAAGAACAACTTGTCAAAGCCGGAAGAATTAAGCGTGATAAGCATGAATCGGTCATTTTCAGACGGGATAATTCTTATTATGAGAAGGTCGATGGAATTGAACTCTGCATCGATGATGAAATACCGTTTGAGATTCCAAAAAATTGGGAGTGGTGCAGACTCGGCACAATTCTGCAAAAGCTAACAGATGGTACGCATTCAACACCCAAATATGCCGCTAGTGGCATTCCATTCATATCTGTAAAAGATATAAGTTCTGGAAAAATTTCTTTTGAAAGCACAAAATTCATTTCAGAAGAAGAACATGAACTTCTCGCATCTCGTTGCGATCCACATCGAGATGATATTCTACTTACTAAAGTGGGAACAACTGGAATCCCAGTATTGGTTGATACCGATAGACCTTTTAGCATTTTTGTGAGTGTGGCGCAGCTTCGATTTTCAACAGAACTGCTAGACAAATTTTTCTTAATTTACCTTTTAAAGTCACCGCTTGTGCAAACTCAATGTAGAGAAAACACAAAAGGTGTTGGAAATAAAAATTGGGTAATGCGCGATATTGCAAATACGTTGATATGTATTCCACCATTGGCAGAACAAAAAAGGATACAAGCAAGTCTAGCTAATGTGCTAAAATCTATTTGATAAGAAAGAGCGTCTGAACTCATTTTTGAGAACAGACGCTCTTTTTTACCAGTCTACGATATTATCTACCAAGGTTCTCTGTTCGGTTGCAGTTTTACGCAAATAAATTCGCGTCGTTTCAATGCTTTCATGACCCATCAAGTCTGCAAGAAATGCAATGTCGCTGCACCGATCCAAAAAGCTTTTTGCAAACCGATGCCGAAAAGAGTGGGGATAAACCACTGCAGGATCAATGCCATACTTTATCGCCAGCTTTTTCAGCTGTCCAGAAATACCTCTTGTGGTGATTCGTTCGTCGAAACGATTCAAAAAGATAAAGCCGCTGTCTTGTTGTTTTTCTTCCAACCAGACAATGGCTTCATCCTGCAATGATTTAGGAATGTAGATGCGGCGCAGCTTTCCACCTTTAGAATAAAGGTCGAGGTGTCCAAGCTTAATATGTTCAGCTTTGATTTGCACCAGCTCGCTGACGCGCGCACCCGTAGCAGCCAAAAAGCGGATGACAAAATACCAAAGCATATTGTCATCGCGCTTCAGGCAGTTTTTGAAGTAGATGTAGTCTGCTTCGCTAATGACATTTTCGAGGAAGGCTTTCTGCTGCACCCTGATGGATGATAATTTCCATGAATCCTTTCCGATGCTTTCGAGGTAGCAGTTGATAGCGCGGATTCGTAGATTAACTGTTTTGGGCTTGTACTGCTCAATCAGCCAGGTTTTGTGCTCTTTCAAATTGCGTTTAGTGACGGCATCATGCCGTTCCCCAAACTGCCGTACAGCAAACAAATAGGACGTTACCGTGTTTTCTGAGAGGTTTGTTCCTCTCAAGTGTCTTTCAAATTCTTCAATCATAGTGAAAGACCTCCTTTCACCATGAGTATACAAAAAGAGTTATAGAACCGCTATTTTTGAAAGGACTAGAGAGATTCTTTGAAGGATGCGGAACAGTTCCTTTTCCGGTGGAATAGAAACCAATAATTCACCTATGGAATCAAGTCGAAAGCTGTTTTTTATGCCATGCTGATTTGCGTTATAAAATTTTTGGGCGTAGTCAGTCAGAAGCAAATATGGAATATATTTATTCCGCATTTCTGGAAGAAAACGTATCATCGCAGTGTGCTGGTTGATGTAGGCTTCCTCAAATCCATCTGGTATCAGACCAAGCATTCCGACATCGCCTGTTATAGAGAACAGTAAATCGCCACTTTGTAATGAAGTTCGTGTTCCCTCGGCCTTTGAGGGGATGGAAACACGCTGGATATACTCTAGCCGCAGGTCAAAAGAATTTTTTGACAGATTTCCCATGCGAAGAAATGCTGCACCTGTAGTCGAGTAATATTTTGCCCAATCGCGTGAACCGCTGGTAATGTTCTCTGTCAAAGATTTCAAACGACACCATTCCCAACTTTCTGGAATCTCAAACGGCAATTCATCGTCGATACATCGTTCAATTCCATTCATCTTCTCATAATAAGAATTATCCCGTCTGAAAATGACCGATTCATGCTTATCCCGTTTGATTTTTCCCTCCTTGATAAGCTGTTCTTTCTCTGCTCTTATTCGTTCCAGCAGGACAGATGCCGGTTCATCGTTCGGGTCTTGTGGAACAAGCTTACCTTGGACAGCTTCCTGAAGAATTGATTTTTTAAGAGTTTCAGGAAACGCAGCATTTAGAGAAATCAGTTTTGTGTCAGCCACAGTATACAGTTCAAGTAAAGGCTCTATATCCAAAAATCTGTGAACAATTCTATGTTGCTCATCAAATGGAGGAATCGGAAACAATGATTGAAAGACGTCTTCTCTAGCAATGCCAGGAATCATACTTTTTGCAGCGGCTCTTAAATTTTCTACGAGAGTTTCTAATACCAGTTTGATATACGGAACATATACCTCGCCGATTGGACGAACCGCCATAATCTGGCGGGCAATATGCACCTTTGACTCCTGCAATATTATCATAGCTCCAACAGTTCCTTTACAGGTAAGTAGAATATCTCCACTGTAAGCGAAAGCTCGGCCATAGTCCGTCCAACGGTTAATAAGCAGTTTTCCATTCTCAATATTAGAAGCACCCGTAATGTATGGAATTCCTTGACCATTGGAATTATATTTATCCGGAGTCATGTCTTGCCCGGATTGCAATTCAATAACAGACCCTAATCGTACCCACTCCCAACTCTCCGGAATGTCAAACGGCACTTCATCTGCAATGCAGACAGGCTCATTTTTTCCAATCTT
>NZ_QVGZ01000027.1:0-4878 GCF_003603345.1 Faecalibacterium sp. AM43-5AT | reverse complement strand
ACCCAGAAAACCATTGCCCTGTCCATGAAAACGGGCAAGCTCACCGCCCAAGCCCTGCAAACTGCGTTGAAAAAATACTTGCAGCACCGGGCCAAGGGGCCAAAGCTGCACCACGGCAGGCAAAGCCTGAAACAGCTGAAAGCCCACGGCGCGTCCCTGACCAACATTGAAGTCACGGAGGCGAACATCGGGGCATTCAAACCCTGCGCCAAGAAGTACGGCGTGGACTTCACCTTGCGCAAAGACAAGACTAACCAGCCGCCCCACTACATCGTGATCTTCAAGGCCAAGGATGCGGACAATCTGGAACAGGCGTTCCGGGAGTTCACCGCCAAAACGCTCTCCAAGGAGCAGCGGCCCTCCATCCGCAAAGTGCTGGCAGTGGCTAAACAGAAAGCGGCCCAGCAGCCGAAACGCGCCAAAGAAAAAATCAAGCAAAGGGGACTGGAACGATGAAGCCTGAACTGAAAAAGCTGCTGGTGCTGAATCTGCCGTATCTGCTGTTCGTGTACCTGTTCGCCAAATGCGGGCAGGCATACCGTCTGGCGGCGGGCGTGGATGCTTCGGCAAAGCTGCTCCACCTGACGGGCGGCATCTCCGCCGCCTTTGCAAATCCGCTGCCAAGCCTGCACCCGTTTGACCTGTGCGTGGGCGTTGTTGGTGCGGTGGCTGTCCGGCTCATCGTGTACAGCAAGGGCAAGAACGCCAAGAAGTACCGCAAGGGCGAGGAATACGGTTCTGCCCGGTGGGGCACCGCCAAAGACATTGCCCCGTACATCGACCCCAAGTTTGAAAACAACATCCTGCTGACCCAGACCGAACGCCTGACCATGACCGGGCGGCCCAAAGACCCCAAGACGGCCCGGAACAAAAATGTGCTTGTGATCGGCGGCTCCGGCAGCGGCAAGACACGCTTCTATGTGAAGCCCAACCTCATGCAATGTTTCCCCACTTCCGACTATCCCACCTCATTCGTGGTCACAGACCCAAAAGGCACACTGGTTCTCGAAACAGGCCAAATGTTCCAGCGGGCAGGCTACCGGGTGAAAATCCTGAACACGATAAACTTTTCCAAGTCTATGAAGTACAACCCGTTTGTTTACATCTACTCGGAAAAGGACGTGCTGAAGCTGGTGAATACGCTTATCGCCAACACCAAGGGCGAGGGTGAAAAATCAGCAGAAGATTTTTGGGTGAAGTCGGAACGGCTGTTCTACACGGCTCTGATCGGCTACATCTGGTACGAGGCCCCGGCAGAGGAAATGAACTTCACCACCCTGCTGGAAATGATAAATGCCAGTGAAGCCCGCGAGGACGACCCGGAGTTTCAAAGCCCAGTGGACCTCATGTTTGAAAGGCTGGAACAGAAAGACCCGGACCACTTCGCCGTCCGGCAGTACAAAAAGTTTTTGCTGTCGGCGGGCAAGACCCGTTCCTCCATCCTGATAAGCTGCGGTGCCCGTTTAGCCCCATTTGACATCCGGGAGGTGCGGGAGCTGATGGAGAACGATGAAATGGAGCTGGACACCATCGGGGATGAAAAGACCGTACTGTTCCTGATTATGAGCGACACGGACACCACCTTCAACTTCATTCTCGCCATGCTTCAAAGCCAGCTTATCAATCTGCTGTGTGACCGTGCGGATGATAAATACGGCGGTCGGCTGCCTGTCCATGTACGGCTGATTCTGGACGAGTTCGCCAACATCGGGCAGATTCCCAACTTCGACAAGCTGATCGCCACCATCCGCAGTCGGGAAATCTCGGCATCCATCATTTTGCAGAGCCAGTCGCAGCTAAAAGCCATCTACAAGGATGCGGCCGAAATCATTTCGGACAACTGCGATTCTGTTCTCTTTTTGAGTGGGCGGGGCAAGAATGCCAAAGAGATCTCCGATGCACTGGGGAAAGAAACCATCGACAGTTTCAACACCAGCGAGAACCGGGGTTCTCAAACCTCCCACGGACTGAACTATCAAAAATTAGGAAAGGCGTTGATGTCAGAGGACGAAATCGCAATCATGGACGGCGGCAAATGTATTTTGCAGCTGCGGGGTGTGAGGCCGTTCTTCTCGGAGAAGTTCGACATTACCAAACACCCGCACTACAAATACCTTGCGGACGCGGACAAGAAAAACACCTTTGATGTGGACAGGTTCTTATCCACCCTGCGCCGGAAACGGCAGCAGGTAGTCGCACAGGACGAACCGTTTGACCTGTACGAAATCGACCTATCGGATGAAAATGCAGCCGAATAATTTTATTTTTGAGTGCCGCAGAACAAGCGGCAGAAAGTGAGGACCTTATGGAATTTTTCAACAGTGCAGTCGATACTTTGCAGACCATCGTGGTCGGTCTGGGCGGTGCCCTGTGTGTCTGGGGCGGCATCAACCTGTTGGAGGGCTATGGACAGGATAACCCCGGCAGCAAGAGCCAGGGCGTCAAGCAGCTGGTCGCGGGCGGCGGCGTTGCCCTGATCGGCGTGACCCTTGTCCCGCTGCTGTCCGGGCTGCTGGGCTAAGTCCTGCATCGCTGCCCACAATTTTCCGAACAACTAACACTTAAAATCCTACTCCGCGCTCTCCCGCTCACATGGGAGGGCGCGGGAAAGGAGGTATCTTTGCTTGATTAGTGAGATCATCGAGAAATGGATAAAAGGCATTTTGATAGATGGTATCACGGGCAACCTCTCCGGCCTGTTCGATAACGTGAACGCCAAGGTGGGCGAAATCGCTTCGGATGTCGGCTCTACCCCGCAGGCGTGGAACAGCGGCATTTTCAATATGCTGCGCAGTCTTTCCGAAACGGTGGTGCTGCCCATTGCAGCGGCTATCCTTGCCCTTGTGATGTGCCATGAACTTATCCAGATGATTACCGAAAAGAACAATATGCACGACTTTGACACCTCCATGTTCTTCCGCTGGATTTTCAAGTCTGCTTTTGCCATCCTCATTGTCAGCAACACATGGAATATCGTTATGGGTGTGTTCGATGCCACTCAGAGCGTTGTCAACCAAAGCTCCGGCGTGATCATCGGCGAAACGTCCATCCACTTTGACCGCCTGATACCCGGACTGGAATTTCAGCTGGAAAGCATGACCATTGGCAGTCTGCTTAGTCTGTGGTTCCAGACCCTTGTAGTGGGCCTGACCATGAACATCCTTTCCATCTGCATCTTCCTTGTGACCTACGGCCGCATGATCGAGATTTACGTTGTGACCGCGCTGGGGCCTATCCCGCTTGCCACCATGGGCAGCAGCGAGTGGCGCAGCACCGGGCAGAACTACTTGAAGTCTTTGCTGGCGCTGGGGTTCCAAGCGTTCCTGATTATGATTGTCGTGGGCATCTATGCGGTGCTGATACGCAACATTTCAGGCGCAGCGGACATTGCCGGGGCTATCTGGGGCTGCATGGGCTACACCGTGCTACTCTGTTTCTGTCTGTTCAAGACAGGCAGCATCAGCAAGTCCGTATTCGGTGCCCATTGAGAAAGGAGCGTTTGAATGGCGTATGTGACCGTTCCCAAAGATTTGACCCATGTAAAATCCAAAGTCTTATTCGGGCTGACCAAGCGGCAGCTGGTCTGCTTCGGCGGTGCGCTTCTCACGGGCGGGCCGCTTTATTTTTTGACCCGAAACTATCTTTCCAACAGCGCGGCGGCCCTGCTGATGATTTTTGCCATGCTGCCGGGGCTGCTGTTTGCTCTGTTCGAGCGGCACGGCCAACCCCTTGAAGTGGTGATTCAGCAAATGATTCAGTGCTGCTTTATCCGTCCCAAGGAAAGGCCTTATCAGACCAACAATGCTTACGCCGCCCTTGTGCGGCAATACCAAATGGAACAGGAGGTAAAGGCCATTGTCCAGAAAAACGACACCCCGCGAAACCGAAAAGCCCAAAAAGCTCACCCGCGCCCAGAAAAAAGAAATTGATGCTGTTATCCGCAAGTACAAGGGTGACGGCAAGCCCCGCACGGCACAGGCCACCATCCCGTATGAGGCCATCTACCCGGACGGTGTGTGCCGCATTGACCGCCGCACGTTCTCCAAGTGCATTACCTTTGAGGACATCAGCTATCAGCTGGCCCAGCCGGAAACAAGAACCGCCATCTTTGAACACCTGTGCGACCTCTACAACTATGTGGATGCTTCCATCCATGTGCAGCTTTCGTTTTTGAATCGCAAGGTTGACCCGGTGCAGTACGCAAAAAGTTTTGAGATCGCACCGCAGGGGGATGATTTCGACGACATCCGCGCCGAGTACACCGCCATCCTGCAAAAGCAGCTTGCCAGCGGCAACAACGGCATTGTGAAAACCAAGTACCTGACCTTCACCATCGAGGCCGACAGCCTGAAAACTGCGCGGGCTCGGCTGACCCGCATTGGCCTTGACCTGCTGGGCTACTTCAAGACTATGGGCTGCGTGGCGCACGTCATGGACGGGCAGGAGCGTTTGGAGGTGCTGCACGGCATCTTCCACCCGGACGGCGAACCGTTTCGCTTTGAATGGGACTGGCTGGCACCCTCCGGCCTGTCCACCAAAGATTTTGTGGCTCCATCCTCCCTCTGCTTCGGCACGGCCAAGACCTTTGGGCTGGGCGGCAAGTATGGAGCGGTGAGCTTTTTACAAATCCTTGCGCCGGAACTTTCGGACGAAATGCTGGCCGACTTCCTCAAAACGGAAAGCGGGATTCTCGTCAATCTCCATGTGCAGGCCATCGACCAGACCGAGGCCATCAAAACCATCAAGCGGAAGATCACAGACCTTGATGCCATGAAGATTCAGGAGCAGAAAAAGGCTGTCCGTTCCGGGTACGACATGGACATCCGTGCGACTCGTTCCTGAACAAAACCTTCGTGGTTGAAGGATAAAATCAGGCAC
>NZ_QVGZ01000026.1:0-5023 GCF_003603345.1 Faecalibacterium sp. AM43-5AT | reverse complement strand
TCGTCTGCTGCTTCGTGGTGTGCGCAGGCGTATTGCTCATAGGCAGACCTCCATATCCTTGTAACCGAACGCCTGTAACCGGGCAGGAAAACTCTCTTTTTCTGCACGCAGGCGTCCGATGCACTTTATATTTTTTCTTATTCTTTTAAGGTTACATGGTTACAGAAAGAGGAAAACGCAGCAGCCATGCGGCTTTTGCACTGTAACTGGAACGTAACCGAATCTGTAACCAGACGTGTAACCGTTGTCCATCAGAAGGGGAAGCCCATCTGCTTGGCCTCCGCGTCTGTTATTTCGGAGAAATCTTCGGCCCCGGTTTCGGGGCTGGTTACGCGCTCCCAGCCTTTCTGAACGCCGTACTTCGGGTAACGCTTGGCGATCTTGTGCGCCTGCCAGCCTTGGATATCGCCGCGCGAAATTCCTGTGTTCATGATCTCGCAGATAGCGCGGGTCTCCCACTCTGCCGGGATGTTGGTGTTGCCCAGTGCCTCCGCATAGAGCTGCTTGGAACACACCCGGTCACCCGTGTAGTCCTCCAGAAAGGCATAGATCATGCCCGCCTGCGCGTCCTCCTGCATGAAGTCCTGTTGATGGGCTTGCAACGTTTCCTGCATGGCGTGGCTGAACGCCAACCTGTAGTCGCCGCTGTTGTAAATCGTCATGGCTTCTGCCCAGAGCTGATCGATATAGGCGCGAGATTCCCCCTCGTTGTCCAAAATGTGGGTCTCAGCCAGTTCCGCATCCACCGGGATGGGGATAAAGCGGCGGTTGCCCGTGCGGTCACGGGGCAAAAAATCCTGCCGATTGGTCGTGCCAGCAAAGATGCACTGGCGCAGACGGTCGGCAGGATGGGTCTCGTAGGGGACTTTATAGGTTTCCTTCTGTTTACTGAGAAAACTTTTGATCTCCTCGATACTCTTGGCATTGGCGGTGGCGATCATCTCCGACATTTCGATGATCCAGTGGCCTTGCAGCTTTCGGTACACGTTGTCGTCGTCCAGCCGCCGCAGGTCGTCCGAGAACCATTCATCCTTGACCGCCAACAGCCGAAAAAAGCTGGACTTTCCTGTGCCTTGTCCGCCCACCAGACAGAGCATGGTTTCAAATTTGCATCCCGGCTGGAACACGCGTTTGATGGCTCCCAGCAGGAAAATTTTCATAGCTTCGCAAGTGTACTCGTCCTCCGCAGCACCGAGGAAATGATGCAGGACATGGGGAATCCGTTCAGTCCCATCCCATTTCAGACTGTTCAGATAATCCCGGATGGGGTGGTAGCGATTCTCGTTGGCAACGATGCGGATGGCGGATTCGATCTTCTTCTCGCTGAAAATGCCGTACTTCTCCATTCGCCGTAGGATATACTTCATGTCGGTGTCGTTCAGTGTCTTGCCGGAGCGGGGCCAACCCACAGGCTTTACGATGTCGATGCGCTCACTCAACAAGTTCAGCCGGATGGCGTCGGCAAGCACATGGTCGTTCTGCAAAATCGTGATGCAGTTTTGGATCGTCCGCTGAATTTCACCATTGGAGTGCTTGGTAAGCATTTCCTTTACGTCTGCAACGGTTCGGGGAGTGCGTTCTTCGTTGACTTCTTTGCTCAATAATCATCACCTCGTACTATTGAAAACGATTTTCTGACTTTTCCGCAGTTGAAAGTACAGATGGATTCCGCTGCGCCTGTTCTGCCTGCAAACGGCTCAACAGTTGCAGAACGGAATCCCGTGCTTTCTCCTTGACCTGTTCCTTGCCTTTCTGCCGAGCCTCCGGCTTCAGGAGTTTCTCCTGCAAGCGGGCAGCGGTGGTCTGCATGGTCTTGAGGAACTTGTCCAGCACGGTGTCCAAACGGTGGGCGGCATATTCCCTCGTGGCCTGCGGAGCCTTGCGCTCCGGGGACAGCACCCACTTCTTCGTGTCCTCGATCATCCGCATATCTTCCTTGCGGGTTTCAGTGCGCACCACATCGGTCACGACCTCCACAGCCTTGTCGTAGGCCACAGCCGAAACATCTTCCAGCAGGGTTTCCATGTCCGAAACTTTCAGGGTCAGCTCGTCCAGCTTGCTCTGCTGGGCGGCAAGCTGCTCCTTTTGCTTGGCAAGGATAAAATCCTGCTTTTCCAGATACTTGCGGTTGCCGTACTCCGCTTCTTCCTCTAAATCCAGCTCATGCCGCTTGGCAATCTCGAACAGCATCTTCCGGCAGGCTGCATCAAAGGTGATCTTGCGGTTATTTCGGCGACTGAGAGACTTGTTTGGGTCAGGCAGGTCGAAGCCCAACGCTTCCAGTGCCTTTTCCTGTTGGGGAGCTAACTCGCCATACTTGTTCTCACAGTCGAACACATGACGCTCGTGGATATGAGGTGTGCTTTCGTCCAGATGCAGCGCCCAGTCCAGCACATGAACGTGGTCGCCAAACTTGGTCTTGAACTCGTCAATGAACTCCGTAACGATGTTCAGCAAGTCCTCTGCCGAAGCGTGTTCGTCCAGCGCCCCAAGCTGGTAGATAGTCTCCTCCGGGCAGGTCTTGCGGCTGGACAGCAGGTCAGGAATGGAGCGATTACGCTCCGTGTGCCGAATCTTGGCATTGCGCTCGTTCTGCTTTTTGATGAACTCTGAGTAGTGGGTTTCATAGAATTGCCGTTCCACATCCGAGAAGGTTGCTACCAGATCGTCTGGGTCTTGTGGGTCGAGAGCCGAACGGAAACCGTGGAAGCAGTCCCAGTAGATGTTGCCCTTGGCTCGTTCCAGGTCGATGTGCTCACTGTTGGCAAGGTTGAAACTGCGGTCATTGTGCTTGGGGTTATAGGTGCCGTGGGTTCCGGCTCGTCCGTTGTGACGTGTTAATTTCAGATAGGCATCCCTCCATTTCAACGTCTTGGTGGGGGCGCAGCAGCTTTGCTGCTGAATCTGCCGCCTGCGGTGCGCCAGATAATACCCAGTAGGATATGACGCACAGCATCATATCACTGGGCAAGGCGTTCCCCCTTGACTCCCTTCAACGGGCCATTTTGGCCCGTTGATTTTGGCAAGCTGGCGGTCAAAGATTTGCGAATCCCTGTCCACCAACTTGTCCGGCTTTTTCAGTTGGCCAAAATGACCAACTGATTCTGTTACGGGTAGAATCAGGTTGTCCTCTTGGTAACCTGATTCTCAACGACCTTGAGGCGTTACAGGTAGAATCAAGTGCTCATTTTGATCACCTGATTTTTACGGAGCGGGGTGGCGTGTTACAGAAAAACCGAAGTTTTCAAAATGATAACTCCGGTGGCTTCGTTACGGCTAAAATCAAGTTACGGAAAGCGGAACTTGATTTCAGAGGACAGCCCAAATTCCCACTGTGGGGATTTGGGAGTGAGCAATTAGGCGTTACGGTATTTTGGTACTTCCCAAAATGGGAAGTGCCACTTTACTAAATAAAAGCAGCATCAATACTTATCCGGCATTCGCTTTACGCTGGCGGTAGCCTTTCTGCCGACAGCCATTGCTGCAATATCTGGCATCTGCCCGGATCGGCAAGAACTGCTCCCCACAGCAAGCGCAGGTATACGTTCCACGTTCGGCACGCTTTTTAAGGCTTTTCCGCAGATTCAGCATCTTGTGGCCGCAGGTCTGAAAGCTGCAATATTTGCGGTTTCGGGTCTGGGTGTAGATGACCTTGCGGCAATATTCACATTGGATTCTGCGCACACTGGGGTCGCCATCAATGAAATATTCCATCAGGGTGTCCTGATTTTCACGTTCCCATTGTTCTGTTGTCATAGGTATCCTCCTTTGGCTGTTACGGATATATGGTGGTTATCAAAATGGGAACCACCACTTTTACACAATAAAGCGTTACGATTGTCTGGTTGGTGATCAAAATGATCACCAACTAAACCTTCTCTGTTATGGCTGAGTGGTGATTTGCGGTTTTCGTAACCCAGCACTTTTCACCGTGGCTTGACATAATGTTAAGTCGAGGTCATCCGTGACGCATAAGGTTGATCTGGTGAATGACGCTTTGTGTCATTCACCAGATCAACTGGCCATTTTGACCAGTTGATATTGGGGGTGCCGTTCTCCCTGCGTGGATTTCCTGCCCCCTTCCAGCGGCGTTTTCCGGCTCTCCCACTTGGGGGTCATTGCCGGGTATCCCATGCAGACGGTCATGCGGTTTTCAAGGTCCAGTGCCAGATTTGGCAATAAAAAATCGCCACACAACAACCTGAACCTGACCATCCCTTCCGGGATGGCCTTGGTTCGGGTTCGTTATGTAGCGATAGAAAGTTAAAAACTTGCTCCGGCTCCTTCGGGAGCCGAGCTGGAACTCTAAGTAAATATGTTATATTAAATTGTTGGGATAGATTACCACAAAAATTGAGTCGTGTCAACAAAAAGTTTTGAAAATACGCTACTTTCGGCAGAGTGCAAGAAAACACGCGGGAAACTTTGGCAAAAAGAGAGAGGGCTGGACGATGCCAGCCCTCTTGACATGATTCGAGAAAAACTCAAAAAGACTTCCGCAATTTTGAGTTATAATATTCGACATTTTTGCTGGTTCATGGTACACTACATCCAATCCACACGAATCAGTTGGAGGTGGTTGGGTTGCTTTCCCTGTACTTAGCTGTTCTTGACGATCAAAGCAGTGAAGAACAATTTATAGATGTATATAATACTTACAAGCGGTTAGTCTATCATACCGCTTACAAGATTATGGGCGATTCGTATCTGGCAGAAGATGTGCTGCAAGAAGTGTTTTTATACGTTGCGAAAAATTTTTCTAAAATTCATCGAGAAAACTGTCACGAACTCGCCGCTTATCTCGTTAGTTGTAGTAGAAGTCGTGCATACGATATGCTTCGCAAACGCCGGGAAGAATTGCTGGAAGAAATCCCGGACGCACCAGATGGCACCCCGGTGCCGGATGATGCAGCAGTCAGCACCGATAACATCCAACATCTGACAGAACTGATTAGACAGATGAAACCGATGTACGATGCGACTGGTTCTGATGATATGTGCAACTGCTGCATTTGTATGGTTC
>NZ_QVGZ01000025.1:0-5646 GCF_003603345.1 Faecalibacterium sp. AM43-5AT | reverse complement strand
CATTTTTCTTTCCGTACTTTCCATTATTCACAGAACATTTGCTGAAACACTTCACGTAACCTTTTTATCTCACTGAAATTCAAATCTCCAATCTTTCTTTTCAGCCGGCTTTTATCCACCGTGCGAATTTGATCAGTGGCTATCTCTCCTTCACGCCCGGCTACAGAACACAGAACCCGGTAAGGATAATTTCTTATCGTTGAGGTTATCGGAACAATGACTACTGTTGTAAGGTACATATTCAAATCTGAAGGAGTGACAACTACACATGGCCGTGTCTTTGCCATTTCACCCCCACGGGTAGGGTCTAACTCTACCCAATACACTTCATACTGTTCTACCATGTCCAATCCTCAAACTTTTCATCCTCAAACACATCAGGGATAAGCAACTCATCATCCCCATTCTCATGGGCACGTTTGGCAGCTTCCGCCCATCCCTGCCGTGGTTGTGCCTTTATCACAATATTGTTCCCGTCCAAAGAAATGCTCACAGCCGATTTCAAGGACAAACGCAACTGTTTCAATACTTCGGAAGGAAGTATTATCCCCTTGCTGTTTCCAATCTGAATAATATTCGTTACCATAATGTTATAACTTTATAATTGATTATCACGATACAAATATATGTAAAGTTATAACAATAACAAAAGGAAAAACAACTTTTTTCCATTTTCACCGAGAACCCTGTCAATGGCTGCACTCGTCGGGAGTGTTGGTGCACCCCCTTGCCGTGCAGCGCTCCCCGACCGATGATTTTTTATTGTGCCTTGTGTCCTTTTCCCTTTTGTCCGGCTTCTGTTCCCAAGCACATCCGGAACACATGGCAGAGCGCTTGCAAATCCCGTCCGGAAGGCTTACCTTTGCAAAAGGTTATAGCACACTATAACCCCTAAAGGGGTTGTGTGCGAGGGGTGTCCCCTCGACCCCGTGCGATGTGACGTTTCACGCCACATCTTCTAAACATACATACACACCTAAAACCTAAAGATATGGCAAAGACATGTATCAGAGTGGAAGCCTGCAATATAGGCAGCTCGGAACGTCACAACTTAAGAAGCAAGGAGCTCGACTACATCCGTCCGGAACTCACACACCGCAACGAACAGTGGGTAGAATGTTCCATTGCCGAAGTACACCGGGACATAACGGAAAAATACAAGGAAGCCACCGGACAAGGATTACAGAAGAAAGCTACCCCAATCCGGGAAGGGGTAATAGTAATCAGCGAGGAAACCACAATCCAGCAGCTTCAAGACTTGGCCGAAAAACTGGAAGAACGCTTTGGAGTGCACGCCTTCCAAATCTACACCCATAAGGATGAAGGCGCAAACGTATGGGACGGAAAGGAAGAAGCATGGAAACCGAACTATCATGCGCACATGATCTTTGACTGGACGGACGGCCATACAGGAAAAACTGTAAAGCTGAACAGACACGACATGGCGGAGATGCAGACTATAACAGCAGAGTGTCTCAACATGGAACGTGGAGTTTCTTCAGACAAGAAACACTTGTCGGCCATGCAATACAAAAACAAAATGGAAAAAGAGAAAGCTGAACAACTTCAAAAAGACATCGAGCAACTAAACAGGGCATACACTGCCGGAACCGAGAAAATCACCACAGTCCAAAAGGAACTTAGTACGGCACAAAAAGAGCTAAACAGCATGAAAACCGACATACACATCAACGAAGCCAAAGAAGCTGCCGCAAAAGCCGGAAAAACCGTATTTAATGCCGTTACAAGCGTCTTTAATGTAGGGGAAGTAAAACGACAAGCCAAAGAAATTGAAACCCTCAAAAAAGAAAATTATAACCTCTCATTCAAGAATCAAAATTTAGAAGGACAATTAAGAACCAACAACATCGAGATGCGAAGGGTACAGGAAACAACCGACAGACAGATAAAGGCAGAAGCATCCAAACTAAAACCCATAACTAACCTTTTTCCGGAAATGGAAAATGCACAGGAAAATATAGAGGAACTCCAAACTATGGGAATACAAAATAAAGATATCCGACAACTTCTTATTGGAAAGGAAATATACTACACTGGAAACCTTTACGATAAAGACAAGAGAAAATCATACCAAGTTAAAAACGTGAAAATAGATATCTCCAAAAGTCAGAATGGTATTACTACAATTTGGCTAAATAACATCCACTTTAAAAACTTTCTTAAAGAACTTTGGAATACACTACAAAAGACTTTAGATAACGGTAACTGGCTACACCGATAGAAAGACACTAAAAAGAATTGCACTTCTCTTTTTTGAGAAGTGCAATTCAAATTAAATCCCGTTCATTTTTTAACGACTAAAGGTGCAATTAGCTATAAAACCAAAAGAAGGAGTAGTACCTTTTCCTTTAAACTCCCATTTAAAACCTTGACCAGGTACATTTGCATCCCAATACGAAGTCCAAGTGAAAGTGTTACTCCATAACGGTCCAGTTCCACTAAAAGCAACACTTTCAGGTGTCGTTATATTATCATCCGGACTTGGTTTAGCATTAGGATTTAATACTTCAAAGAAATAATAATTATTCTGTATTGAAGCATTCAAATCAACTTGCATCTTTAAAGTACGACTGGAATCGTAAAAAACTCCGGTAGTGCTTTGAGAACCTCCATTAATACTCAAAGAAGGGAGAACAGCCCTCGTTTCCGTTACAACATCCCTAAATACTGAAAAATCAAAATTAGCATCCTCCTTCACCTTTTTAACCAAAGTCTTTCCATTTACAGAAAAAACAACATAAGCGGTATTAGGATTTGAAATAGCACTTGCCACTTGAGCATTTAAAACCTGCAGGTTATTCTTATATTTCTCAATACTCAAAGGACTAACTTTTTCTAAATCCTGCCAATCCGAACCTGTTACATAAGACAACGCCCTCGTTTTCTTATTCTCATTGAAATAGTATTCATTTGTAATCTCATTTACATCAACAAAACGAGATAAGACCTCCATATCAGATACAGAATCACTAACCACAGGTTCTATTACTTCATTATCATTACACGAACAAACACCCAAAACAGTCAGTAGACTGATGAACATAAACATTACTTTTTTCATAAATCCTCCTTTTTTAAAGTTAATAAATAAAGGTTTCGCCCAAAAATATAAAATTTCTCCTATTTTTGCATTGAATATTAAATATTTAACTATGAATAGAATAATACATATCTCTTTACTTATTTCAACAGTATCACTTTTTCTTATTTCAAACACCGGATGTGTTGAAAAACAAGGATACTACAACCATGGAGAAGAAAGCATAATCTCATTAATTTGTGATATTACATGGGCTGGTAAAAAAACAACAGACGAAAACGGCAGTGTCTGGCAAGGTACATACAAATTCAATAAAAACGGAACATATACCCGTACAAATATAGAAATCGACAAACAAGGAAATAAAAAAGAAGCCAATATCTACGGACAATGGTCATTCGGTGATCCAAGTTTCAGTACCATTTATTTTGGTGGAGAACATTACTGGGACATAGACGAGCTTACTAAAAACAAATTTTCCTTCTATGACAGAAGTGGAAAATTTGGCGATCCTTTCATGAATAGAGAATACATAGAACTCACACCATACCAAGAAAACAATACAACAAACTAACAACTACCCACTATTAGGAAAAATATCCTCATCTAAATAAATATCCTGCAAAAGTTCATCCTTCCGGGTGACCTTATAACAACACAATGCCTCCCCAGTTTCCATATTATACCAATCAGCCACCTTATCTTTCACAGACATATACCAAGTATAACAACCATCTTCAACATTCAATCCCTCAATATTAAGAACCAAATCCTCATCTCTAAAATCATTCAACGCTTCATCTCCGATCATGGTGCGGAACTGTCCGAAACTACTCATGCGCTGCATCCCATGCATGGCAGTATAAATCATATCCAAAGCCTTATAATTTATCTGAATCTTTTTTTTACCGTCACGACCTTTCGATTTTGAGACAGAAGCCTTTGAAGCATACTTAAAAACCTCTATCGCTGCATTTTCAAAATCCTCTATCTTCTTATATTTCTGAAAACGGGCATCAGCAACCGTACTACCATGCAATTTCTTCCATTGGGCTACTACATATTTTGCAGCTTCCAATGAATCAACAATAATATGAAAATGATAATGGAACGAAAACAAATCCTTTTTTACTACATGATAGGTACACTCCTTCTTAATCACCCCCGAAATACCAAGTGAACGAAACTTGTGTTTCGTCCTTATACCATCAGCCCACATCCGGTTACATCTACGCATGAAATCTCGCAATACCCTTGCATCATCGGTTACACAATTTTGCAAGGTAAGCGTCACAAAATAAAACTCTCTGCCTTCCGAAGCCAAATACTTCATAACCGGAAGGAACTTCTTTACATTTTGTGCCGTTTGAATACGCTGACAGATAGGACAAAAAGCCCGATGACAATAATGGGAATGCGCCTTACCTCCCTGCACAGTATAAACATTTGAACACACATGGGCATCCATATATGCTTTCATCAGCTTACTATCCGGATTCTTTTCCGAAAGTTTTCGAGTAAAATTATGGGATATGATTTTTACTTTAGCCTTTTTTTTAAGACTATCAGAACCGTTTTTTAACGGACTTTCTTTGCAGTTGGTTATATTTGTTCTATCTTTGCACATATGAAATTTTGATGTGGCTTTCGTTTGGTATCCGCCCCGCCAAGAACGAACACAAACGATTGCTAATTCTTAAAATACAAAGCCCGTTGGTTACTGCCTTCGGGCTTTCGTTTTTTCTCAGCCCAAAAGTAGGTAATTCATTCCAAACCGCCAAACATCATTCAAAAAACCTACATATAACAAGTCAAAAAGCATTTACCACGAAACTTTCTAGTTTATCTAGTATGGGGGCTCGCCCCCATTCCCCCGGCTGCGCAATTCTGACACAAATACACTACTAAATCCACAACAGACAAAGATACTTCCGGAAAAAAAACTATCTTTGCCGTACACAAAGACAACCCTTGCCGAGCGATACGGGAGAGTTGCAAAAAAAACACCGGAGTGAATTGACGGATATCCGACATCTCCGGTGGTATTTTTTTTCTTATCCCCCTCCCGTCCCCCAAAGGGGGAGCACACAAAGACAAGCCCTGCCTTCACTCAATGGAGTGTTAAATAGTTGCATATGGGTCAAGTTCCTTAATCCGCTTACACAAAAAATCAAAGCGTTTCTTTGTAAGTGGTGTAAGCGTATCGAGATTATCTCCATCGAAATTCTCCCCAAAAATAAGGTCGTTCATTCCTATGCCGTGATTGTAGTTCTCACGCACACAGTTGCGCAGCGTCCAAAGGTTACGCAGGTTTACCCAGTCTGCTGTGCGGCTCTTTACCCTGCGGAACAAGATAACGGCAGTCCGCAAATAGTGCCCCACATGGTCGTAATCGTGCAAGACACGTTTGCCCAAATAGTAAATATCCAAATCTTGTTTTTCTCTGTCCTCGACTACTTGACAGAGGAAGAATGGAATATCCTTCAGGTTATCCCATTCGATGTAGTCAGTTGGTTTCATAATGTCTTATTTGCATTTTTCTTTCCGTACTTTCCATTATTCACAGAACATTTGCTGAAACACTT
>NZ_QVGZ01000024.1:0-8934 GCF_003603345.1 Faecalibacterium sp. AM43-5AT | reverse complement strand
ACGGGAAGGGTCTTTTCTTTTGCGAATTCATCACTTGACTTTACGGCAGGGAACTTATGAGCCGGGACGAGCTTTCTGTCATGGATGGCAGCAAGTGTATCCTGCAGTTGCGCGGAGTCAGGCCATTCCTGAGCGATAAATTCGACATTACCAAGCATAAGCGGTACAAGGAGCTTTCGGACTTTGATAAGAAGAATGCTTTCGATGTAGAACGCTATCTGAAGCACGAACTCAGGCTGCGGATGGATGAAGAATTTGATTGCTACGAGGTGGATGTGTCCGAAGAAAGCACAGCATAGGAAGGAGGTCATTATCCGAAGTAAATACACCCGCCCGCCTGTCCGGGCAGACCCCGTGGCAGAAAAACTGTCCGACTGATTTTCTACATTTGCGATTCCAAAAGGCTGATTTTTTATGAAAATGAAAGGAGAAGCCAGAATTGCAGGAAGCAGGCAGCACCGAAGATGTACCAGCCTGTTTTTCTTTTGGAATCGTGTATTTTATCAATGCTGCAATCTGGCGAAATAACACTATGGAATTCTTCAATCAGGCTATTACCGTTCTGCAGACTCTCGTTGTTGCCATCGGCGCGGGCCTTGGCGTTTGGGGCGTTGTGAACCTCATGGAAGGGTACGGAAACGACAACCCTGGCGCAAAGTCGCAGGGCATGAAGCAGCTCATGTCCGGCGGCGGTGTCATCCTCATCGGCACCCAGCTGATCCCGCTGCTTTCTGGTCTGTTCGGCTAATCAACAAGCGATAGGAGGAAAACCCGCCATTGTTCGATAATATTTTCGCAGCAATCGAAAAATGGATGAGGGAACTTCTTTCCGGCATGGTGGAGTCCAACCTGAGTACGATGTTCACAGCGGTCAACCAACAGACCAGTGAAATCGCTGCTCAGGTCGGGCAGACACCGCAAGGGTGGAACAGCAGCATTTTCAGTATGATCCGTAACATTTCGGATTCGGTGGTGATCCCCATTGCAGGAATCATCATTACGCTGATCCTCTGCTACGAACTGATCTCGATGCTGACGGAACGAAACAATCTGCACGATGTAGACACTTGGATGTTCTTCAAGTATTTCGTGAAGATGTGGATCGCGGTCTATCTCGTCAGCCATACGTTCGATATTGCAATGGCGGTATTTGACATTGGACAGTCGGTGGTAAATTCTTCCTCCGGCATTATCCGTGGCAATACCGCCATTGATATTAGTTCTCTTTCCATGCAGATGCAGGCGGCAATGGCAACGATGGCGATTGGCGAACTGGTGACGCTGGCATTGGAAACCCTTGTTGTAAGCTGGTGTCTGAAAATTCTGTCGGTGGTTATCACGGTAATTATGTACGGCAGAATGATAGAAATATACCTCTACACTTCGCTTGCTCCGATTCCATTTGCAACCATGAGTAACCGTGAATGGGGTCATGTGGGTACGAACTACTTCCGAGGGCTGTTCGCGCTGGCATTTCAGGCGTTCCTGATGATGGTCTGCGTGGCAATCTATGCAGCCCTTATCGGCAGCATCCGGGTATCTTCGGATATTCACTCGGCGTTGTTCGGCACGATGGCCTACACGGTGATTCTTTGCTTCTCGCTGCTCAAAACGGGAAGTCTGTCCAAACAGATCTTCGGCAGTCACTAAATCCGGGAAAATCCAATGAAAGGAAAAGACAGCAGACAACGCCGTTTCCCGGCGGCGGTCTGGCTGTTCTGGTGATAAATGGCCTATGTAACGATTCCCAAAGACCTTTCCAAAGTGAAGAACAAGGTCTTTCTGAACCTGACGAAACGCCAGCTAGTGTGTATGGGGTTTGCAGCAGGCATTGGCGTTCCGTTCTATTTTCTCATGCGCGACACGCTGGGAACCAGCAATGCAGCGGCAGGCATGGTGCTCCTGATGCTGCCGGAATTTTTCTTTGCTCTGTACGAGAAAAACGGGATGCACCTTGAAACCATCCTGACAAACTTCATCAGTGTCCGATTCAAACGCCCTGCGGTACGCCGCTATGAGGTTGAAAACCTGTATGACAGGGAACTGGAAACCGCAGCACCGATTCAGAAGAAAGGAGGCATCCTTGGTAAAAAGTGAACCGAAGAAGAAACCGCAGTCGGGTGGCTTCTTCCAGAAGTTCTTTCGGAAACCCGAAAAGAGCCAGAAGGAACAGCGGTTGACTGTGCAGCGTTCCATTCCATATCTGGAAATGGGGCGCGACGGTATCTGCCGGGTGGAGGAACATCTGTATTCCAAAACCGTCCGATTCTACGACATTAACTACCAGCTGGCACAGAACGAGGATAAGAACACCATCTTTGAAAGCTGGTGCGACTTCCTCAACTACTTCGATGCCAGTATCCGCTTTCAGTTGTCGTTCATCAACCATAAGAGTGACATGAGCGAGTACAACAAGGTCATCCAGATTGAGCCGCAGCATGACCAGTTCGATGATGTGCGCATGGAATATGCGCAGATGCTGAGACAGCAGCTTGCCAAGGGCAATAACGGTCTGGTTCGGACGAAGTACATCACGTTCAGCATCGAAGCAAAGAGTGTCCGGGAAGCAAAGCCCCGGCTGGAGCGTATCGAAACCGATATTCTCAATAATTTCAAGGTGCTGGGCGTGAAAGCCTACCCGCTGAACGGCGTGGAACGGCTGCAAATCATGTACGAAACCTTTCATCAGGAAGAACAGCAGAAGTTCGATTTCAGCTATGACCGCATCCTGCAGAGCGGCATGACGACCAAAGACTTCATTGCCCCGACCAGTTTCCTGTTCAAAAGCGGCAAGGACTTTATGATGGGTGACACCTATGGTGCTGCATCCTATCTGAACATCCTTGCCCCGGAACTGACGGATAAGGTGCTGGCCGAGTTTCTGGACATGGACAAAAATCTGGTGGTCAGCATTCATGTGCAGTCGGTAGATCAGCTGAAAGCTATCAAACTGATCAAAGGCAAAATTACCGACCTGGATCGTATGAAAATCGAGGAGCAGAAGAAAGCTGTGAGGTCTGGTTATGATATGGAAATTATTCCGAGCGACCTTGCAACTTATGGTGGCGAGGCCAAGAAGATTCTGGATGATCTGCAGAGTCGTAATGAGCGTATGTTCCTTGTTACGGTGCTGTTCCTTAATACAGCAAAGACCAAACAGGAGTTGGATAGTGCTGTGTTTCAGACTGCTGGTATCGCTCAGAAGTTCAACTGCACTCTGAACCGTCTGGATTATCTGCAGGAGCAGGGTCTTATGAGCAGCCTGCCGCTGGCAAATAACCTCGTTCCCATCAAGCGGGCGCTGACTACCACTTCCACCGCCATCTTTGTGCCGTTCACCACGCAGGAGCTTTTTATGGAGGGCGATTCCCTCTATTACGGCTTAAACGCAGTGTCCAACAACATGATTATGGCAGACCGGAAGCAGCTGAAAAATCCGAACGGCCTGATTCTCGGCACACCGGGAAGCGGTAAGTCGTTCAGTGCAAAGCGTGAGATCACCAACGTGTTCTTTACCACAACGGACGATATTATCGTCGCAGACCCGGAAGGCGAGTATTATCCGCTGGTGGAAGCGTTGGGCGGGCAGGTTATCCATATCTCGTCCACCAGTAAGGACTACATCAACCCGATGGACATCAATCTGAACTATGCGGACGATGATAATCCGCTGGGCATGAAATCGGACTTTATTCTTTCCCTGTGCGAACTTATCATGGGCGCACGGGATGGCATGGAGCCAGAAGAAAAGTCGGTTATAGACCGCTGCCTGCCGCTGGTCTATCAGAAGTATCTGAATGACCCGAAGCCGGAGAATATGCCGACGCTTGGTGATTTGTACGACTGCCTGCGGGAGCAGAAAGAGCGGCAGGCGCAGCGTATCGCCACAGCGTTGGAAATCTACGTCAATGGTTCTCTGCGAGTGTTCAACCATCAGACCAATGTGGAACTGGATAACCGCATTATCTGTTTCGATATCAAAGAGTTGGGCAAGCAGCTGAAAAAGCTGGGGATGCTCATTGTTCAGGATCAGGTCTGGAACCGTGTTACCATCAACCGCAACAGTAAAAAGAACACGCGGTACTATATAGACGAGTTCCACCTCCTGCTGAAAGAGGAGCAGACGGCGGCATACAGCGTCGAAATCTGGAAGCGGTTCCGAAAATGGGGTGGTGTACCCACAGGCATCACCCAGAACATCAAGGATTTGTTGGCTAGCCGGGAAATCGAGAATATCTTCGAGAACAGCGATTTTATCTATATGCTTAACCAGGCATCCGGCGACCGACAAATCCTTGCGAAGCAGCTGAATATTTCGCCGTTCCAGCTGTCGTATGTGACGAACAGTAACGAGGGCGAGGGGTTGCTGTTCTACGGCAACACGATTATCCCGTTCAAGGATAAGTTCGATACTTCGCTGAAACTGTACAGCCTGATGACCACGAAGCCCATGGAGATGGGAAAATATAAGGAGAAAAAGGAAGCATGAACACACCGAACATTTTTGACCGACTGAGCCGCAAGATTCATCATCATTCTGACATGGAGCTGCACGAAAGTGATTCCGGCCCGCCTTTCGATGAGGTGGAGCCGCTCAACTTCCAAGATGAAGAATCGGTAGTGCATACGGTGCTGGAGGACTTTTACGCCGTTGGCACACTGGCCGATGAACTGACTGACGGCTTTCACATGGAAGCCCACGGTTATCTTGACCGTGAGGAAGTAAACACCCGTCTGATCGCCTTTGCCCGGAAGCTTGAACAGGTGCTGGATAAGTGGGAAACCCACGCAGCCCTGCTCGCATGACGGCTCCAGCCGGAAGGAGGTGATTTCCATAGCAGACAAAAAGTTTCGGGGCAGAGATAAAATCGTCCAGAAAATGACCAAGGATGGTCTGGTGGATGAAAACCTCCGCACCGGGGAACAGAAGTCCGCAACCGCAGAAGAAAAGCCGGAGCAGGAAGATTCGGCAAAAGAAACTGCGGAAAAGGAAACAGATGAAAAACCTATCGTGGAAGAAGAACGGTGCATGGATGCTGAGGATGCACCCCGGCATCACAGCACCGCCAAGCAGAGCGCGGACTATTACAAAGCCCATCAGGAGGAGGGCAAGCCAAAGGATGCGCCTGCGGAATCGGATGCAGAGCCGCAGACCAAGAAAGGCCGACTTTCTTTTGAGGATGAAAAAGGCGGCATTGTCCGTGGCATGGGGATGGGCGTTAAGAAGATGGCCAAGAAAGGAGTGGATACCGCCACCGGGTTCGCCCATCAGAAAGTACATCAGGTAGAAAAGGACAATTCCGGCGTGGAAGCTGCTCACAAGTCGGAAGAAGCCGCCGAACGCCTGCACCACTTTGTCAAAGGCAGAAAAAAGCCCAAAGACAAATCTGCCAGGGCAGAGAAAAGAGGTGGCGAGGATCAGAAGGCCAGCCGCCTGAAATTCTCCGAGAGTGAGGGCGGCACGGCAGAAAATGCAGCAGAACCGTCGCTGAAAAAGAAACAGCCCCAGCCACCACCGACTGCCGCAGGAGGTGAAGCAAAGACAGTCGGCGCGAAGTTTTACCAGAAAAAGCAGTATAAGGATGCCTATGCAGCCGCCAAGCGCGGCCAGAAAGCCGGAACTGCCGCCAGCAAGCAGGCAGCAGCGGCAACAAACACCATTACGGAAAAAGCAAAAGCGGCTGTGCAGGAAATCGTCGTGCAGAATAAAACCCTGTGGGTCAGTATTGGTGTCGGCATCCTGCTGGTGATGGTAATGCTGGGAGCCTTTTCAAGCTGCGGTGCAGCAATTCAGGGAACAGGCAGTACCTTTGTGGGAACGACATATCCCAGCAAGGATGCCGATATGAAGGGTGCGGAAGAGGATTATCTGGAACTGGAAAAAGAACTGGATAAGCAGATTCGGCAGATGGAATCCACCCATCCGGGCTATGATGAATACCGCTATCAACTTGACGAAATCGGGCATGACCCGTATCAGCTTATTTCCCATCTGACTGCGGTTTATGAGCAGTTCACCAGAGGACAGGTCAAGCCTGTTATCGAGGAACTGTTCAAGCAGCAGTATCTCTTGAAAGTGTGGGAAACCATTGAGATTCGCACTCGCATGGAAACCAGAGTAGGGATTCGGCCAACGATTGACGCTTTTGGAAACGTCAGCATGGAAACCTATACCTATCAGGAAGAAGTGGAGTATGAGTACAAAATTCTCAATGTCCTGCTGAAAAATAAAGGCTTTGACACCATCGCGCGGAAGAACATGAACCGGAAGCAGACCGGGCGATACGATGCCTACAACCTGACCTACGGCAACCGCCCCGAACTGTTCGGCGCAGGATCACCGACTTACAGCGGCGGCACAACGGGCAGTATTGGCACGGGCGGCGGTACTGGTGGCTCTGGCGGTGGCTTCAAGTACGACATTCCCTCGGAAGCCCTTTCGGATGAAAAGTTCGCAAGGATGATTGAGGAAGCCGAAAAGTATCTTGGTATGCCGTATGTGTGGGGCGGAAGTTCCCCAAGCACCAGTTTTGATTGCTCCGGCTTCGTCTGCTGGGTCATCAATAACAGCGGCAATGGGTGGAGCGTTGGGCGTACAACGGCCAACGGTCTGCGCGGGAAGTGCAGTTATGTTTCCCCTGCGGATGCAAAGCCCGGCGACCTGATTTTCTTTGAGAAAACCTATAACACCGTTGGCGCGTCGCACGTTGGAATCTACGTCGGCAATGGCATGATGATCCACTGCGGCGACCCCATTTCCTATACCAGCATCAATTCGACCTACTGGCAGAGCCACTTTTTAGGCTTTGGCCGCATCAACTGAAAGGAGGGCCGATGGGCAAAAAATTACAGAAATATCTGGATGAAGCCGAAAAGACGGAACAGCAGATCGCGGAACTGGAAGAACGGCTGAGAACCATCCGGGCAGCACAGAAAAAGGAAGAGGACAGCGAGATCATTCGTGCCATCCGCAGCACCAAGATGGGCGGGCGCGAACTGCTGGCTCTGCTGGACAACATTCAGGCGGGCAACGTGACGTTCCTGACCGCTGTAAACAACGCTTCGGAGGAAGCAGAAACGGAGGAAGCGATTGAAAAAGATGCTTAAACGGCTGGGAGTTGTTATCCCCAGCACAATTCTGACCCTGCTGATGGCAGTGGGCTTTTCGACCCCGGCCTTTGCCTTTGTGGACACTACTGAAGTGATGGAGGAACCGACACAGGTGATCGAGGAAGAGGAACCGACCGAGGAAGAAAAAATCCCGTTCACCATCGCAGGCAACGGCGAGGTGGAGGATAACATCGTGGATGACCCCAGCAAGGAGTTCTTCACAGTAAAGACCAAGGGCGGCAACACATTCTTTCTGGTGATCGACCGGGCGCGAAACAGCGAAAACGTCTATATGCTCTCGATGATCGACGAGTACGATTTGCAGGAGTTTCTGGATGATGAAGAGCGGAACGGCAAGCAGGAAGAAGAAACGCCTGCGGTAGTTCTGCCCGAAACCAAACCCGAACCTACCCCGGATGTGGAAATCGAAGAACCGAAAGAGGAATCGAGCGGTGGCATGAATAAGATTCTGCTGCTGGTATTCGTGGCGGCACTGGGCGGTGCAGGTGCTTTCTTCTACTTCTACATTTATAAGCCGAAGCCGAAAGAAGAAACGCCGCAGAGTGAAAATCTGGAAACCGACCAGAGCCTTGCGACTGTGAACGAGGATAATCAGTCCGGCAACGAAAATGGCACATAAGAAAACCGTAACATAAGGATGTAGGGGTAGTCGAAAGGCTATCCCTGCTTTTTTTAAAAAGGAGAAAGCGTTGAAATATCTGGTGATTGCAGAAAAACCGAGCGTATCGAAATCCATTGCAAAAGTGATCGGTGCATATCGGCAGGAGGACGGGTATCTGGAGGGTGGGGATTGCGTGGTAAGCTGGTGTCTGGGGCATCTGGCAGAGTATGCAGCCCCGGAACACTACGATGAACGCTATGAAAACTGGCGTTTTGAGGATTTGCCGATTCTCCCTGTTGAGTGGAAACTGCTGGTACACAATACCAAGAAGCCGCAGTTCAATGTCCTGCGCAAACTGCTCCGCAGCAAGAAATTTGATTATGTGGTGAACGCCTGCGATGCAGGATAGTGCGGATAGGTGACTTAAGAAAAAGAAAAAAGAGACCTCATTTTGTTGAAAATCAAATTTCAAAGTCATTAAAGGAGCTATTCAAATGAAACAAAATCAGAATTTCGACCATAATCACTCTCAAAAAGTGCTTTCCTGCCACTACAACATGGACACCAACCGGGTGGAAGCCCGATTTGAAGATGGCACCACCCTTTCCATTGATTGTATCTCCATTGAGGACGAATACGGCAACACCCCTGCGCAGCGAGCAGAACTGGACTGGCTACTATATAACAAGCCCTTAGAGTACGTCCAGCTTGTGCTGAGTGGTGAGATTGAGCATTATCTCTCACTTGGCTGTGACCATGGCATATTAGAAGATTGACCTTTAATTAAAATATCCAAAGCAAACAAAACAGCCCTCTATTTGCAGTCGTTGCAAATAGAGGGCTGTTGATTTGTTGATACTTCGCTCCGAACCGTACCATCGACTGTCTTTTGATTTAGATGCGCAAATCATTAGAACACATAAGGCCAATTCTATATGTTTCCGAGTTACTATCAATAAAGCTTTGCGACACTGAAAGGACACGGGTTTTCAATTTTACACCATTGAGTTTTAGATTTATATAATATCCTTCCTTTTTTAAAACATTTCTGCAAATCATTTTATACATCTTATTAGATTTGCACAAAAAACTTATTAAAAAGCTGTTTCTGTCTTCAAGCATTTTATTGAAAAAATACTGTTGCCACACTTAGGACATTTTCCTACAAGGGGTCCCGAGCGCTTAGTGGGAATTTGTACCCC
>NZ_QVGZ01000023.1:0-8940 GCF_003603345.1 Faecalibacterium sp. AM43-5AT | reverse complement strand
TTGTATGGGCGAACTCTGTTCCAGTCGATGGTCAGCCCTTGGATAAACAGATCGTTCATGCAGCACTCCATACTATATAATGTAAGAAACACTTAGTTCCGCTCAAACCCAAGATAGCGGGTGCCCTGAAAACTCAGCTTTCCAATGTCGCCCTCCACAAGCATTCCGTAGTCCGAACCACTTACGGTAAGTTCCATGCGGTCGCCGCTTTCCACCTGAAAGGTCACATAATAGGTCGTGAACGTATGCATCATCGTATTGTCCGTATGGTGGCGAGAAACTTCCGTGCGCTTTGCCACCACCGTTGCCGGAACGGTCAGCCGCGGCGAATGGTTGTTTTTATTCCATGTGCTGATATTTCCGATGATGGTGTATAGGATCATGCCCAAAACCACAAGGAACAGGATGGGAAACAGAATGCTGAACAGCAGATCAATTCCAGCGTAAAACATCTTATTCCTCCAAAATTTCTTCCAGCAGGTCCTTTACATCGTCCAGAAAAGATTCTTCTCCGAGGGTGTTCACCTTGAAGAACACCGCTTGACTGCCGCCCGCTGTAATTGCAGACAGCCGAATCGGGCTATCTCCATTCTGGAACATGGTCAGTGTCAGACTCAGGCGGTTGCCGCCCATCATGCTGTACCGTTCAAACACACGGACACTGCACCGGGCATCGCCCTCTTTGAAATCACTGCCTGCCTCTAAATCTGCCGACCAACTGCTGTCCGGGATTTCATTTTCCAGCTTCCGAAGCAGTTTGTCAAAATTCTTGTTTCGGATGGTCTTTTCAAAGATTGCCATAATGGTTCCTCCGTTCTGACAATTAAAAATCGGTCCCTTATTTTTGATACGAGCAGAGCCACAGGAAAATTGCGGAGAAATCGCTTGAAGAGAGGAATTTTGTCTGATTTGATTATAGCATATCTTTTGGAAGAACAAAATACTTTATGTACGCCGCCCGTAGGCGGCAATAATCAGTCCGGGGGAAATTCCAATTCGGCAAACTCTGCATCGGTCAGCAGTTTCAGCTTCTCGATGACCTGTTCGGACAGTTCCCGCAGAGCAGTCTCATCGGGCATCAGGTAGCACTGCATGAGCCGCAGTTCGTGGATAAGCCCCAGTCGGGTGCCGGTGTTGTAAAGCATCATCAGCATGAGTTCTTCATGGTCAAAGTTCATGTTCAGTCCTCGCTTTCCGGCTTCCAGTTGGGTTACACTCCGGGGCATCGCACTTTTCCTTGAGATTCATCAGCACCGAAGGGCGTTCCGGCTGCTTGTCCAGAAACCCCTGTAAATCTTTGAAGCCGATGCTGTCCACATAATGCACAGACACCTCGCCATTGCGTTTGAGTGCAATCACATCGCTGACCGACAGGCTATGCCCCTCAAAATCCTGCGGACGGGAGAGGTTGAACACCTGAAACAGTTCTTCCAAAATCTCGTTGTTCGGCACATCCTGCCACATGGCGGGCAAATCAGCATAGTAGGTGACCTCGTAATGCTCCGGGTCGGGCGTTTTGCCCCGACGATGCAGTTCCCGCATGGAAGCAAATCTTTCATCGAGGATTTTTTCGTCATGCCGCAGCTGCATCACCATATAAACATCGCACCCTGCGTTCAGAAATTTCTGCGGGATGTCCGCCATGGGTTCGCCGTCAAAATTCTGGTTCCATTTTTGCTGCATCGTCCACCTCACAGTTCTGGCGCAGAACGTGCAGAGGATTTTGGCGCAGACGTATCACTTGCCAGTGCTGCCAGCTTTTCCAATGTGGAAGGGCGGTGATCTGCACTCAGTTCCTCGGCTTCCGCAACTTTGTCCATGACGGCATCGTAGTCCTGCAACAGCCGCCGGCCCTTTTCCAAGTGGTGCGCTTCCAGAATCTGCTCACGGGCTTCCTGAATGGTCAGTTCCGGGGCATTCAGCTGCCCGCCGTCCATCACAGAATAATCGCTGTGGTAAATGGTGTAGTCCCATCCATCCTCATAGGACTGGATGGCAAGGTAGCCTTTGCCGCCCAGTTCCCATGCAGCCTGCTCGTCCTGTGTCTGAATCTCCGGGTAGAAGTCTGCATGGTTTCGTTCCATGACTTCGGCAAACTGGCAGATGTGGAACACATTGCCCAGACCGCCCATGTCAAAGTGGTAATCATCCAGATGTTCCACCCGTGCCGTAAAACTGCGCCCATCCGGGTAATCCACCTGAATCACGCCGCCATCTGGAATGCGATAGAGGTCATCATAGTGGCTGTTGATGAGACGAATATCCTTCGGCAGCATTTCCGGCTCCCAGATGCGCCGCCTGCCAATGCCCGCCTGCGGGATGTTTTCAAGGATCTTTACGCTTTCCTGTTGGATGGCCTTACGGTCATCGTCCGAAAGTTCAAACAGATACCAGTTCCGGGCGGCAGGGATGGTGTTTTGTCCATCGGGCGGCAGATTCTTTTCCGAGATCTGCCCACTTTCCAGCGGCTCGCCAGTTACCTTGTTATAAGTGGCAAAGCCGACCCCTGCACTGTTTTCCCGGAGATGCAGATAGCGTTCATCGTTGATAAGGTAGACCGCTTCTTTTATCTGCTCCATCAGCACCCACCCTCAAATTCCAGCGAAAACTTGCTGCGGCCATCGGCTTCACAGGACAGCAGCACGGTGGCATTGTAGGTCTTGCCCTTGGCACTCTTGCAGTCCTTCAGGCGGACCCGGCCATCCCGCAGCAGCTTGTCTGCCACATGAGCGTCCATGCGTTTGCCGAGCCGTTTCAGAAAAGCATTATCCTTCCACAGCACGAAACGGCACTCCCGGTTCTCGCAGAACCAGCCCTTTTCACGCTCCACAACATTTGCACCGCAGTTCGGGCAGATACCAATAATCTTGTTTTTCATAAGCGCATTCGCTCCCTTCGCAGCCTCGGTGGTCGTTACCAGCGAGGAGATCATCTCTTTGATTTCAGTCATAAAAGTTTCCGGCTCCATTTCGCTGCGCTCGATTTGCAGCAGTTTTGTTTCCCAATCAGCGGTCATTTCCGGGGATTGGATTTCTTCGGGCATCACGGTGATTAACGCTTTCCCCTTATCCGTGGGCAGCAGCACCTTGGTTTTCTTGGTGCCCTTGCGCTCCAGAAAGCCCTTCTGCACCAGCTTTTCAATGGTGGCGGCACGGGTTGCCGGGGTGCCGATGCCCTGACGCTCCACGCCCTCCGGCATACTGTCTGCACTGGCGGTTTCCATAGCGTGCAGCAGGGTGTCCTCGGTAAAATGCTTCGGTGGGGACGTTTGACCCTCCTTCAGCTCTGCATTGAGGATACCGCACTCGTTTTCTGCCGCATTGGGCAGGGCGGTGAGTTCCTGTTTTCGATTCAGAATGTCTGCCAGTACCTTGCGTTCCACCGCTTTCCAGCCTTCCTCCAGAACCTCCTTGCCCTTGGCGGTAAATTCCTCCCCGGCACATTCGGTGGTCAGCAGGGTTTCCAGATACCGGAAGGGCTTGCTGACTGCCATCAGCGTCCGGGCGATGATGAGCTTCAGGACGTTCTGCTCCCCCTTGGGCAGTGCGTCCAGATCGGCTTGCAGCATACTGCGGGTGGGCAGGATGGCGTGATGATCGGTGACTTTTTCCCGGTTGACGGTGCGCCGTGTCCGGGGCACAGCCTCGTCCATGTCCTCCGGGGTAATGCCGAGAAAACCTTCCAGTTCCTCGGTCAGCTCCTCCAGCATTTCCTCGTCATCGTCGGTGATATAGCAGCTATCAGTTCTGGGATAAGTGGTAAGTTTCTTCTCATACAGGCTCTGCACATAGTCCAGCGTCTGCTGTGCGCTGTACCCCAGCAAGCGGTTAGCATCTCGCTGAAGGGTGGTCAGATCGTACAGCAACGGCGGATTCTCGGATTTTTCCTTGCGGGTGATGCGCTGGATCGTTGCCACCATCTCCCTTCGACAGGCTTCCAGCAGTTTTTCTGCAACGGATTTTTCAGGAATGCGGCGGCTGGATGCCGTGCAGCCACTGGTCAGTTCCAGATCCACCGTGTAGAATTTCTCCGGCACAAAGGCGGCAATGGCGGCTTCCCGCACCACCGTCATGGCAAGCACCGGGGTCATAACACGCCCCACCGCCAGAGGTTGCCCGTACAGACACGAAAAAAGCCGGGACGCATTGATGCCGACCATCCAGTCGGCACGTTCCCGGCAGAGTGCTGCGTTGTACAGCGCATCGTATTCAGTTGACGGTTTGAGATGGGCGAACCCTTCCCGGATGGCGTTTTCCTCCATGCTGGACAGCCATAGGCGAGAAAAGGGCTTTTTGCACCCGGCTTGCTGGTACACCAAGCGGAAGATCAATTCTCCCTCACGTCCGGAATCGCAACTGTTCACAATGCTGTCTACGTCCGGGCGGTTCATCAGGTCTTTCAGGATACCAAACTGCTTTTCGGTGGACGCAGACACCAGATACTGCCACCTTTCCGGCAGGATGGGCAAATCTGCGATACTCCACTTGACGTACTTGGCATCGTAGATGTTGGGCGGTGCAAGCTCTACCAGATGACCAACGCACCAGCTTACCAGATAGCCGTTGCCCTCCAGATAACCGTCTTGACGGCGGGTAGCACCGAGGACTTTTGCGTAGGACATAGCGACAGATGGCTTTTCTGCTACAACTAGAATTAAAATAAGCGTTCCCTCCAATCTGTTTTCATTTGGATATGTACGGCGGCAAATGCCGCCTTGAAATCAGATGGGTTCGGTATCTTCCTCACCGGGTTCCTCCGGCTCGCCCTCGGTGGGAATCTCGAAGTCGCCCTTGTCCTCGGTGTAGTTTGCATCAGGGTCAAGGGCTTCTTTTTCGGCCTGCTTTTTCTGCTTCTGCTTTGCGAAAGCGTAGAAGCTGCCGCCTGCCGCCAGTGCGATCAGCACGACTACGCCCAGAAAGCCGGATGCGATCTTTGTGACCTTGTTTTCCTTGGGCTGTTCCTCGCCGGATGCCGCCGCTTCTTCTGCGGCTTTCTTGGCTTCTTCCTCGGCTTTCAGCTTGTCCTGTTCTGCCTGCGCCGCTGCTTCTTTTTCAGCGGTATAAGCATCCACATCTTCTTCCTCCATCAGTGCCAACAGGTCGGCTTCGTCCACAAGGTTCATAAAGTGTACGGTTTGCGCGCCTTTACTGTTCCGATCGATTACCAGATAAAATGTCGCACCCGATTTCGATACCAGCGTGATGAACTGCTGCCCGGAACCATCCGAATAATTGGTGTGGTAATCGTCCACCAGTGTCAGGTTGCCCTCCGGGGTCAGAGCACCAGAGGTTTCGTCCGTGACGGTGACAACATCCTCCACCACCTCCGGCAGGATAGGCTGCTCCACCGGGGTGGCTTCGCCCTCAAAGGCAAAGGCGGGAGCTGCCATGCCAGCGCACAGCACCGCCGATACCAGCAGTGCGCTCAGTTTCTTAATCTTCATCCGTATTGACCTCCTTCTCGAAAGTTGCACCCACGGCAGACAGCGCAGCCGGGTTCGGGGTGGCAGTTGCCGACTGCCGCAGCAGGGCGGCGAGCTGTTCCGGCGTGACCTTTGCAGTCCGCACCATCTCGTTGACCTCAGCAGAATCCTCCTCCTGAATGCGCCGCTCCAGGATCTCGATGCGGTTGTTCAGCTTGATGCGGCGCTCCTTCTCTTTTGCCAGCATTGCCCGCAGCTTATCCGATTTTTCGCTCATAGTAACTCCTCCAATCATTTTGAAAGCCGTCCGAACCCGGCGAGATGCTTCTCCCAGTAGGACGAGTGGATATTTGCGTATTTGATGGGGTCGCCAGCACTGACCATCATGCCGTTGCCGAGATAGATCCCGGTATGGCTCATGCCGGGGGTGTCGTAGGTGCCTTTGAAAAAGACCAGATCACCGGGCTTTGCTTCGGCTTCGGAAATGTGCTGGCTTTTCTGCCATAATCCGTTGGCGGTGGTGCGCCCCACATCGTAGCCGTTCTGGTTGTAGACCCAGCAGACGTAACCCGAACAGTCAAAGCCGGTTTCCGGGGTGGAACCGCCCCAGACGTAGGGCGTGCCGACATATTTCTTTGCTTCGGCGTAGATTTTGGAAAATTCTTCGTCCGTCAGGGCTTCTGCCGGAACCTGATAGTCGATGCCCGGTGCGCCGGAGCCATCGGAGCCACCGGGCGGCAGACCGCCGTTGAACAGATAGGGTCTGCCGCCCAAGGTGTCTTGAAAGATCTCGTAGCGTTTCCATTGGTCGTTGTCCAGTTCCTCCCGGATGACCACCTCCAAGCCACGATTGACCAGCTTGGTGTGGAAGATGCGGTACTCGTAGGGAACCTGCGTGGGAACCGGGATTCCTGCCGGGCTGATGACCCAGACCGTCATATACCGGGTCTGCACCTCCACCCATGTGGTGAGCTTGTACTGCTTTTTGAAGGTCTCCTTCAGCTTGCCCTGCACCTCCGAACGGGTGTAGTCGTTATACAGGGTGGTCAGGAACGAAGTGAGCTGCCACGGGTCGTGCTCGATGGCATCCAGATGATACTGGTACTCGTTGTAGCCGGGATGGTCGGTGGGGGTACGCTTGATCTTTTTGTCGAGTTCCTTTTCCAGCTTCTTGTAGTCCTGTTCTGCGCCTCGGATGTCCCGGTCCTCGGCAGAGTATATGGTCTGCCCGGACACCTGCGTGCCGCCGGAAAAGAGGATGCCGCAGGAGGAAAAGGCAGACATGACCATGAGGATGAGCAAAAGAAAAACGCCCACGATCACCAGAACGTGTGCGTTGCCCTTGGCGGCATTCGCCAGCCCTTTCAAGGCAGTGCTGACGGCAGTTTTACCTTTTTCTACGGCTTGTTCCACGCCGGACCGGGCAGCAGATGCGCCATTGGATGCCGCTTTGCCGCCTGCGGTCTGCGCCGCCGTGCCCGACCGGGCGGCGGCATAATAGATTTTGTGGATTTCTTGCCGCTGTTTCCAGCGTGAAAGCCAGTTGGAGCCGCCCTCGCCGGTGCCGGATGCGCCTGCATCTTGTGCCGCAGGCGGCTCCGATGCGGAAGATTTAGAGGTTTTGGAGCCTTTCTTGCCCTGCATCTTGGCTTTCTTTTTCAGTTTCCGGGCATAACGGCTCTTAGAAATATCCCGGACATTTCCTGCCGCCTTTTCGCCCTCGCTCAACGCCTGCACACCGACGTTTTCATCCTCGTACTGGTCAACCTCCCGATGCACCGCAGAGCGGGCGGCGTGGGCGGCGTACATTTCCCGCTTCTGCGCCTTGCTCAACCGGCTCAATTCGTCTGGGGTCAGTTCCGCCTTGCCAAATCGCAGATGCTGGGCTTTCTCTGCCGCCTTGTCTACATCCGTTTTCAGCTTTTTCTTTTTGGGCACCGTCTGCTCTACCTTGGCTTTTTTCGGGGGAGAACGGGTCTTTTTGGTTGACGTTTCCTCTTTAATGTTCAGCTTCGGTTCACTCATTTCTGTGCGCCCTCCGAAACTTCACCCAACTTGGTGGTCATAATGCGGTAGAGTTCCAGATCGGTGGGGAAACGGTCCACAAACGGCAGAATGACATTGCCGAAAAACAGCAGCCCTTCGCCCTCGCCGGAGTGGGTCACATAGGAAAGCTGATGGGGCGAGATGTTGAGCTGCTTTGCGAGAATTTGCCGGTCTCCCGCCGCCTGATTCAGCATGATGATCATGTCCGAATTTTCAAAAATATTCTCGACCTCACGGGAAGAAAGCAGGTCTTTCACGTTCTGGGTCAGCCCTGTGGGAATACCGCCCCACTTGCGGAAACGCTTCCAGATCTCCACGGAATAAGCGGCGGTCTGCTCCTCTTTCAGCAAAAGGTGCATCTCGTCCATATAATACCGGGTGGACTTTCCGCTGCTGCGGTTTGCCGTGACACGCCCCCACACCTGATCCTGCACAATGAGCATCCCCAGCTTTTTCATCTGCTTGCCCAGCTCCTTGATGTCATAGCAGACGATGCGGTTATTGACGTTCACGTTGGTGCGGTGGTTGAACAGGTTCAGACTGCCCTTGACGTAGATCTCCAGAGCCGTGGCAACATGGTGGGCTTCTTTTTCGTCCTGTTGGAGCAGGGCATTGTACAAGTCCTCAAGGATGGGCATATTCTCCGGGCAGGGGTTCGCAAAATATTTGCGGTAGATCAGATGCACACAGCGGTCAATGACCGTCTTTTCTACCGGCAGCAGACCCTCCTTGCCGCCCACCACCAGCTCACACAAAGAAAGAATAAAGTCGGCTTTCAGGGACAGCGGATTATCCTCCTCGGAGTAGTTGGCGTTGATGTCCATGGGGTTGACAAATTGGGTGCTGTTGGGGCTGATTTTGATGACCTGACCTTTCAGCCGGTTCACCAGCGGCGAGTATTCGCCTTCGGGATCATTGATAATAATATCATCGTCCGTCACCAGAAACGCATTGGCAATCTCACGTTTTGCCGAGAAACTTTTGCCAGAGCCGGGAGTGCCCAAAATCAAGCCATTCGGGTTTTTCAGCTTCTTGCGATCCACCATAATCAGGTTGTTGGACAGAGCATTCAGACCGTAGTACAGCGATTCTTTTCCGCTCTGGTACAATTCCTGCGTGGTAAAGGGGATGAAGATAGCAGTGCTGCTGGTGGTCAGTCCCCGCTGAATTTCGATCTGGCAGTCTGCCAGCGGCAGGCTGCTCATCAGACCCTGCTCCTGCTGGAAGTCCAGTCGGAACAGGTTGCAGTTGTGCTTCTGGGCAATACTGGATGCCTGAAAAACATTGTTTTCCAGTTCCTGTTCAGTCCTGCCGGTGTTCAGCACCAAAAAAGTGACGAGGAACATCCGCTCGTTCTGGCTCTGCAATTCTTTCAGCAGAGCCTTGGCATCCCTGCCGTAGGTCGCTAAATCCGACGGAAATAGCGATAGGTAAGTCTTTGAAGTCATCTCCGACTTTTCCCCCGCTTCACA
>NZ_QVGZ01000022.1:0-15395 GCF_003603345.1 Faecalibacterium sp. AM43-5AT | reverse complement strand
TGATAAAACTTTTCCTCGTCGATTTTGTAGCCTATGGTTCCCGTACCGCCAGTGCACTTTCCTTTCAAAGCGTTCTCGGTCTGACCACGAATCACCTTTTCGGAAAGTTCTGCGGAATAGTATTCAGCCATACCTTCCAGAAGGGTTTCCACCAGAATGCCCTGTGAGCCCTCGGCAATGGGTTCCATAACGGAGATCAGGTGGACACCGTTCTTTTTCAGGATCATCTTGTAATTTGCGCTATCAAAACGATTCCGGGCAAAGCGGTCAAATTTCCAGACGAGAACAACATCAAACAGTTTCTTGCCGCTGTCTTTGATCATCTGCTGGAACTCCGGACGATTGTCCGTCTTGGCGGAGAGCGCACGGTCGATGTAGTGCTTGATGACCGTGATGCCGTTCTTTTCCGCATAGGCCGTGCATTCCCGAATCTGCCCTTTGATGGATTCTTCACGCTGGTTATCACTGGAATAGCGGGCGTAGATTACGGCGGTCATGCAAACACCCCTTTCACTTCATTCTCCGCAGGCGGCGCACAAGGTCAGATGCACTGTACAGCACACGAGCCACCGACACGGTATCCTCGCCCACGATGTAGAACACCGAGTAGTTGTCCACCAGCATCTGCCGCAGCCCTTGGGTGCGCTCCGGTTCGCTTTCCACCAGCGCACAACGTTCCGGCAGGATGTTCAGCGACTGGATGGCTTCTGCAATACGGTTATACTGCCCCATAGCCGTGTCAGGCTCCAGCAGACGGTCAGCAATGTAGCTGTAAATCTGCTCCATATCGCTGAGGGCTGCACGAGAAATTTTCACGTCATACTGCTTCATCTGTGCTGTTCCCTGAATTGTGCGAATGCGCTTGCGGCATCCACGGTATCACCGTTCTGAATCTCCTTGATGCCTACCTGCAAGGCTGCATGGAGCTGATCATCAGTCATGGTATCAGCGTTCAGAGCCGTAGGAGCTTTCGGCAGGGACAGCGAGAAGGGAATGCCGCCAGTCATGGTAATCTGGCGCAGGTACATATCAATGGCAGTTGCCATCGGGATACCAAGCTGCTTCAGCACATCCTCGGCCTGCTGTTTCACGGTGGGGTTGACACGGAGATTGAGTGTCATCGTTTTTTCCATGGTTATCACCTCAGCTTTATTGTAACGCATTTTACGTCACTTTTCAATAGGGCTTATTGATTTCTGCGGGCTGCACAAAATTTGCCGAAAAATTTTGGTACTTGCCCAGATGGGCACCGTCCCCACCAACTAATTTTAACACTGCGATTCTCGTCCTTTCAATAATTGTTTATTCCTCCCTTCCATTCCGCAAAAAAGCGCAAGGGCGGCCCTCTGCACCCATGCAGACAGCCGCCCTTGGTTTTATGCTGTATTCTGTTTTCTCAATCTCTGAAGATCTTATCCAGTTCCCTTTCCATGGTGCCAGCCTTGGCAAATTCCAGCGTATCCGCCTGACTGATATGGTGGGCGGTGATGCCGTGACCCTTTGTAAAACCCAGAATGTAGCTGATGGCAATGCGGTAGATGATCTCAGTCGGCGCAAGCCCATAGACCTGTTTGGCAAAGATATGCTCCAGCCGGGCGTTGTCGTCCGGAAAAGCCTGCCGCATCTTCTCGCTGCGGTAGAGCCGCTTGACGATCTCCGTAATGTACAGACCAGACTTCATGTAGGGGTCGAGAAAGGTCTTGCCGGGGTCATCGAAGCAGCCGGGGTTTTCCTGCTCCAGCAAATCCACCATCTTTTTCACCACCCACTTGGGGGTAAAGATCTGGTTGGTTTTCTGGGGTGGGATGTAGTCGAAGATATCCGCGGTACGGCTCTCGTCGAAGTAATCCGCCAGCTTGACCTTCAGGTTCAGAAACTCCTTCACCGAGTCATCGAACACCACCGGGTCGAACAGATGACCGGCAAAGTGCTCCTGCTGCCCGGTGGCTTGGTTGAGGTAGGGGCCGCCGTCCCGCAAAAAGCGGAACTGTTCCAGCGTGATGCTGGTGACCTCCTGAAAGACCTTGTCCGGGATGATCCGGTCAAAATTCGCCAGTGTCACGGTCTCGTCGCCGTAGGCCATGAGGAAGGACGGGATGGTGCGGGAGAAGCCCCGGAGGTGGTCGCGGACAGTGTCCTCGTAGCCCTTTTTCTCCTGCTCCTTCTGGTTGGTCTCCACGGTGCGCACGATGGTCTGCTGCATCTCCTGCGCTGTCTGCTGGATGGTGGATTGCAACGTCTCCATCAGGGCGGCGGTGCTCTGCTGCTGCTTTGCGTCAAATTCCCGGTTCACCTGCTGGCGCTGCTGGGCGGTGGTGCAGCTTTGCAGCTGCTGGGTGCGCTTTTCTTCCAACTGGCTCTGGTCGATGCGGTAGTTGTCCACCACCCTGTTCACCGCCACGTCCATCTTGGCTTTGGCGGTACTCTCAAACCGCTTCTGGTCGGACAGCTTCAGGTCCCGACCATACTCCTGCTTTGCCTGCTCCACCATGGGGGTGATGATCTCTTTGGTGATGCTCTTTTTCAGGGGTTCCAGATGCTCTTCTTTGGCAGGAGCCGGGGTATCGGTCAGGTCTTGCAGGGCGGTGTCCAGCGCCGGGGTGCTTTCGTAGATTTTTGCCCCGAACACATCCGCTGCCTTGCCGATGACGTAGCCCTCATCCAAGTCCACCTCGCCCTTGTCGTTCAGGGAGAGGTCTGCGCCGGTGTCCGGGGTGATCTGGATGGGCTTTGCCTTTGCCTCGCTGATAGGCTGGAAGTTTTGCAGAATATCCAGCACCTCCTGCGGCGCACTGAACACGTTGGAAATGTTCTGGAACAGGAAATTGCTCTGGAAGCCCATCCGCACCACTTCTTTGGACTTGATCTTGCGGGGGATGCTGAGGACTTTTTCTGCATCCAGCGGGATCATCTCCCCTTCCTCGTCCTCGCCGATGACCGGGAAGAAATTGAGCAGGGTCTGGATGTGCGCCTTGCGCTCCTCGGTGTCACCCTTGCCGCTGGCGGTGTCCTGTGAAAGGTCGTTGGCGAACCGCTCGTAGATCAGCAGGGTGCGGGCAGGGTCAAAATCGAACACATAGGCGTTCTCTTTGCGGCGGAAGGTGCCGTTTTCGTGGAAAAGGCAGGGGTTCTGGGCACGGAACGCCGCCTGCATATACAGCGCCGGGCTTTTTAGGTTGGAGAGCATCAGCACCGCCGACCACTCCGGGATGGTGACACCGGTGGTCAGCTGCCCCACCGACAGGGTGATGGTCTTTTCGTGGTGGGCGATGGCGGCTTTTACCCGGTCAAAGCTCTTCTGGTTCTCGTCCGTGTCGTCCAGCTTGCCGTCACCGGCGGCTAGGATCACCTCATAGTCCCGGAATACCGGGTGCGCCTGCAGCTTTTTCGCCAGTGCTCTGGCGCTGTCCACCCGGTTCAGCAGCCAGAAGGTGTGCTTCAGTTCGGCACGCAGCTCCGGGGTGGAAAACGGAAATTTGTTCTGGGTGGTCATGGCATCCAGAAAGCGGTCCACCTCGGCTTCGTGCTCAACGCTGCCGCTAGGCTTCACCTTAAAGAACTCGTTCAGGTCAAAGGCAAATTCCTGCGTTTCGCCGTCGATCTCTACACCCTGCCGGATCTCGTCCCGGATGATCTCGGACATCTGGTAGGTGTAGAGGTTGAGCATGGGGAGGTTTGCATAGGGGTTCTGCTGCCCCGGTGCGCCCTGCCAGTTCCGCTTGGCGGCCTGTTCGTCGGCGTAGGTCCAGTTGAAGATGGCATCCCCGGCAAACTTATCGTTCGCCAGTGCCTTGAAGGGCGTGCCGGACAGGTGCAGCGTGAACTTGCGGCGGATGCGGTCAAAGGCAAGGTCGGTCTTGTAGGTGTCCACGCCCTCATGGGCTTCGTCGATGACCAGCACATCCCAGTTCAGCTCGGTCAGGTGGCGCAGCTTGTCGTACTCGCCGCCGAAATACTTGGAGCCTTTCATGTCCTGCAGGCTGACGAACTCAATGCGCTTATACAGTTTCTCGCCCTGCGCGGCGGCATCCAGATAGCCTTGCTCGTCCAGCACATGGGGCTGCCCGGCAAGGGCATCCACATGGCTGACGAAGAGATAGCCGGACTCCCTGCCCAGAAAGCGCACATAGTCGCTGTACCAGCTATTGGCGATGGCCGGGCGGTTGGTAACGATGAGCACCGTCTGTGCATCGACCTGCTTGCAGAAATCGTAGACGGAGAGAGTCTTGCCAAAGCGGGGCTTGGCGTTCCAGAGGTATTCCCCGCCGGGGTGGCTCTGGTAATAGGTCTTGGTGTCGCGGACAGCCCTTGCCTGCTCCTCCCGCAGGGTGTAGGCGATGGCGGCATCCAGCTGTACCCGGCCCCGATTCATGCGGAAATCCTGAAAATACCGCCGGGACTGCTGCCCATCCAGATGGAACCACTCGTTTTTGCGGTCGTTCTCCACCCGGAGCTTGCGGAGATAGGCGTGGAAATCGTGGTCGGTGAACACCTCGCCGCTGCCGTCATCATAGACGGCATTGCCCCGCCACTCCTCATGGTACAGCACATCGGCGGTGTGGGTCTGCTGTTTCAGACGTTTGTCCGCCGACTGCTCGGTGTAGCCGATCTTCGTCCAGCCGTTGTGCCGGGCAATTTCCGGGGTGGTATAGGCGTAGATCATGGGCACCACCTGCCGGGCAGTGCGCAGGGTTATGCCAGCCATTATGCCATCTCCTTTATAATGCTTTGTATGAATGTCACTTCATCAGAAGTTAGTTTATACTTTGAAAACAGTTCTTCATCCGTCCACGCTCTTGAAAAATCCTGAACAGGAACAAAGCCAAACATACCTTTGCTGATATGCTGTGTCATCGCCAAAATCGAAATCAAAAAACGCACAAATCGTGTTTTTAGGTATCTCATATAGTTATCTGCTTCAGCTTCTGTGTCAAATGCTCCTGCAACGAGATACGTTTCTGAACAAACTACTTTCGGCGACTGCTTTTCCATTGTCGAAAGAATGCGGTATTGTCCGTTCTTGTCGGGCTGTCCTGCGTGTTCTGCCGTCAAATATGAAATAATGATTTTATAGCGGTCTATATTTTCTATACCCGTAGAAATCAAACTTCTTTTATATGGGCCTATCCCACCATTAAATCTCAGTTGAATATCTCCTGCTTTGAGCGGTTTCACATTTGTAGCAAGACCAAACGGCTTTCGGCTGGAAACTATCGTATCAAGCGTCTGCTCTCCTTTCAGACGCACCTTCTTAACTATCTCGGCAGCGATTGGATAACGAATAAATGTCGAAAACTCATTCAAATCACGGAATTCGGATGTCTTAACCCCATCTCGGTAATTTATGTAATAGCATTTTCCCTCATGTAACTTAGCCCACACAAAATAGCATACACCACCAGCAACATCCACATTCGGAAAAACATCCAGCGAGTTAGGATAGTCAACGAGTACTGCCATTCGTTTGTCGTTTAACATCTGCTCTCGAAATTTATCCAACCCTTTACCACCAGAATACCATTTTGCTGGAATGATAAAAGACATTGCCGTTGGATTCAATGTCTTTGTTTCCTCAATGAATTTGTTATATACCGGCGTTGCGCTTGCGCCTGAACCTCCATCAACTTCCTGATACGGCGGGTTTCCGATAACATAATCAAACTTCATGCTGGTACTCCCTTCCTGAATGGTTTCAAAGTTCTGGGCGGTTCCATGGCTGCCCTTGCGCCAGTTTTTCACTTTGCAGGATACCGTGGGCGGCTGCGGCTCTGCCGCTCCGAACATGGAAAAGAGGTCAAGCTGTTCTGCCTCCGGCTGAGGCTTGCCGCCGGGCACAGACAGGTGCAAGCCGTCCATCTGCCACAGGTTCCAGCTGATGATGGTGGCGATAGGCTGTAACTCTTCTTTTGTGGGTTTGCGCTGCCAGCGTGCTTGCAGATGCTCTGCATAGGTCAGCAGAAGGTTGACCCGTGCCAGCAAAAGGTTATCACCCTGATACTCGTAGCCGTAGGTGGACTGCACCGCATGGGTGGCATATTTGCGCCACTCGTCCTCGGTGGCGGCGTTCTCGCTTACCACCCGCAGCTTGCGGTCCAGAATGCCAATGCGCCGGGCTACCGGGATCATCTCGCCGGTGGCGGCATCGTAGCGAGACGCCAGAAAGGGGGCTTCGCCGCAGGTCACCTCCAAGCGGCGGCTCTGCACATACTGCACCCATGCCGGGGTCTTGCCCTTGCAAGCCGGGAACTGCACTGGCGTTTCCACCGTCTGCCAGCCTTGGGGCAGCTCCACCGTGAACTGCCCGGCGCTCTCCTCTGCCCCCAGCCCACGGAACCAGTCGGCATCCAGTGCGTTATTCATCTTGTTGCAGACCCATGCGGGGCTGAACACCTCGCCTTTTTTGCGGGTGCGCTGCTGCTGGGTATCGGTCTGCTTCATCATCCGGGGCAGCACCACCTCGTAGTGGGTCAGCCCAAGCTGCTGGGTGGTGATCTGGGATCTATCCGTCACCGGCTCGTACATTACCGTTTGCAGTTCCTCCGGCGGGTCGGTGGCCCAGATGATGTTCTTGCCGGTAGATTTATCTTTTAGTAGCGTATCCAGCACCGCCTGCACTTCCGGTGCTTGAAAGTCGATCAGTTGTTCCAACGGGGATTCCCTCGCTTTGCCTTAGCGTTGCGACGGAAGTAGTATTTTTGTACTAGTTCCGTCCTATACTAGTATTATGCAGCTACTTTTTGCCTTGTCTAGTATTGTACAGCCACTTTTCGTCAAAAGTAGGAGTGATTCATATACTAGTAGTAAGGAAAGGTGGTCAAGCTATGCTTGGGGAACGATTGGCAGAACTCCGCAAACTAAATGATGACACACAGCAGACTCTTGCGGACAAACTTGGTATTTCCGTTTGGTCTGTCCGTGCGTGGGAACAGGGAAAGAGCTACCCCTTCAGCAATGTGCTGCTTGCCATCTGCAAGCTCTACGGCACCTCCGCCGACTACCTTCTGGGCCTGACCGACATCGACCCCTCGGACGAAGCCCGCAAACAGCGCCAGCGCCTGACCGAAGAAGAACAGAACGAGATGCACCGCTACGAAGAATATCTGCTCTGGAAACGCAAAAAATAAGCCGCCCAGCGACCTTACGGTCTCGCTGGGCGGCTTATTTCGCCTCTTGACAAATACGTAAAGTACGTATACAATGAAGATGTAATCCTGAAGGAAAGGAGGGGCGCTCACCATGCCGATGACTCCCAAGCAAATGATTCGCTTGCTGGAGCAGAACGGCTTTGTTTTAGTCAGTGCAAATGGGTCACACTACAAGTACCATAACCCAACTACCAACAAAACCACTGTCGTTCCATTTCACGCAAAGGATCTGAAGCCCGGCACCGAGAAAAACATTCTCAAATTAGCCGGACTCAAAAAGTAAGAATATGACGATTGTAGACTTCATATTCTGAAACTGCGAAGCACTGCATAGACTATTCTACAATTTCCAACCAATAATGTCGGCCTGTTAAGTAAAGGTACATTGATTGTTTGTTAAATTATAAAAGGTGAGGTCACATTATGAACGCTATTTTCTATCCTGCAATTTTTCACCCGGAAGAAACCGGGTACTCTGTTGAGATCCCCGATATTGAGGGGTGCTTCACCCAAGGCGACACCATGGACGAGTCTGTCCGCATGGCACAGGATGCCATTGGCCTTATGCTGGAAGATTGCAAAGTCTGCCCAGAGCCTTCTGTCCCTTCTGCACTCCACGTTGACCCGGAAGATTTTGTGGTGATGGTGCCTTTCGATATGGAAGAGTACGAAAAGCGGTACAGACCCGTAAAGAAAACCCTTTCCATTCCCGGCTGGCTCAACGATGCCGCTGAAGCGGCACACATCAATTTTTCCGGCGTCCTTCAGGATGCGCTGAAAGAGAAACTCCATTTGGCGTAATAGCAAATCTGTTAATTGGTTAAGTTAGATTGATAAAGTGGAGGAAGTAAACATGGATACAAATCAGTTGATGATACCTGTATATATTAATGAAAAAATAGTTTTGGATATGCTTGCAATTATTGAAGATGGCTTTTCTACAGTAAGCCAAGTAAGCTATACCGAGCATAAGGAAAACAACAACACGCAAAAGCTTGAAGCAGGAGCTTCTACATCTGCAACAATTTTGAGTAAATTACTCAAAATTGATCTGAAGGGAGAACTATCCCATTCGGGAAACCATGGAGAAAACGAAAATACAACCAAGGAAAAAGTTCATACCAATGTCTCTTTGCTGTCTAAATTTCGGACATTTCTAGTTGATAAAAGAATTCTGAAGTCGGGGTTTGATATTGAAAGTATAAAAATCGGTGATTTTATTGAAATAGAAGGGGAGCTTCAAAAGAATCCGTTAATAGATTGTATGGATATTTTTGTAGACGTGCTTCGGATGGCTGATATTTTTGCTGAAAAGCCTCAACTGGGTGGGAAAGCACAGGCAAGGATCCAAAAACAACAAGAAGATGAAACTGTCAAGAAAATCAAATCTTTTGCCAACGAACTTAAACATAGCGGAACAATAGACTTCATCCTGTCTGATTCTGCGGGAACTGTTGTTTTATCTGCTCAGGAACAATATCTGTCAAATGATAATATTTCTGAAATTCTTGGTGGACACTTCAAGGTCCTCGGAAAAGTTATAACCATTTGCAAAGACAAAAATGAAAACATCGACCTTCTAAGAAAGACATCTCTATCTATTTTTCCGAGTGAACTTCTTTCAGAAATGCTTTCCGGTTTTCAGAATGACGATATAGCGCAGTATAATATACCTGAGGTGAAGACCAAGATATCTGGTCCTGCTGTAATGGTCATTCCTATTGCTATTTATGTATAATTGAAAAATAGCTAAAGTAAAACGGATGACCTACCGTGAAGATGTAGAAGATGTAATATGTGGGTAATATACATTTCTATCTGGTTAGCTGTTCGATAACAAACAATCTTAAAAACTCCCACGATCTACAAGCACCCACATGCTTGTAAATCGTGGGAGTTCTCTTTATATCATCTTAAAATACTTCAACGCTTCCACAATAGCGTCCTCTTTTTCCTTCGGACACATGGGCTGTTTGGCGTTTTCGGATTTTGGCTTATTGTAATTTTCCCGCTCGCAGCACCTTATTTTTTGATTCAATAGTCCTACTTTCTCCACTTTACTGCCATAAATTTTTCAAATCCCTCTTGACGATTTTCACATATAGTGGTATTTTTCTTGTAAATCCCACTGATTTTGTGGAGTAGCCTGAATCTCTCCACAAAATATGGTTGTGTTCATTTTGAACACAACCACAGGAAGTGGTGGTTCTCATCGTGATAACCACCACTTTCAGTGGATGATTGCCCAGAAAGAGCATACCGCCCCGCAACACACCCGATTCATTTTGCCGCCGATTCACCCGACAAAATCATCGCTGCGCTGCGTGGGCGGTATTTTTCTTTTCCGGGGAAGATTGCACCTTGAAAATTTCATGAGCCGTCCGAACGTGATACCGGCTTTCCAGCCAACGCCGCTGCAAAACAGGGGCAGGAACTTCGTTCGGAGCAAACGGCGACCTCCTTACATGAGCAGCACAACTTCTACTTATTTTTGCGCCTTAACAATTCGGAAACATTTGTCGAAAGATGATTTTGAGCGCAGCGGTAGATGGCAAGAACCGTCCCGTGGCCACAAATTTTCAATTCTTGAAAATGTTCTGTCCATCCGGGACTTCACTTCTCAAACTCTTGCGAGTTTGAGAAGTGATCTTGTTGGGGCGTGCCTGCCCCAAACCCTGCTCATCATTCATGCCTTGCGGCACGAATGGAACGGCGTGTCGTGCTTACATAACTTCACCGAGGAGTTATCGAACAGACAGGAGGCACAATGACCAAAACGAATGTTCAACCGATTCCTAGCAATTCCCAGCACCACGACACGCCGAACAACAAAACGCACGTCATCAAGTTCCGTGTGACAGCGGAGGAAAAAACGTCACTGGAACTCACTTGCAAACTCCTGAATCTCTCCCTCTCCACTTTTATCCGCCGTGCCATCCACAACGTCAAGATCGAGAAAACAGTCATCGTTGCCGGCGGCGGAGAAGAAACCTTGACCGCCGTTTCCACCCTGCTTGCCCAGTGCAGCAAGGTGGGCACCAACCTCAACCAGCTTGCAAGGCACTTCAACTCCGGCGGCGCAGACACCGAACAACTGCGGGCGAAACTCCTTGACGAACTTGCAGACCTGACCGCATTCCGGCTCCACGCCGAGAAAGTTCTGGGTGAACTGTATGGCAACGCTCAAGCATATCGCCTCAGTCACAAGGGCAACTGCGTTGTTCAACCATAAACCGCATATTTGCGACATACAATTCGATGTTGTTGCCAACGATTTGAACAATCGAATTGTAATAAAAATTCGGACTATTCCGCCATCGAAGCGTACCTCGTTTACCAGCACGATGAATTTTCCGGCAAGGTAATTCTGGACAAGCAAGGCCGACCCATGCTGCGAGAATCGTACATCCTCGACACCCTTGAGTGCGGCAATTTCTCGTTCGCAACGGCCTGTCTGCTGGCAAACCGCAAGTATGGCAAGAACACCCAACGCGATGATATTAAGAGCCACCAATATATCATCAGCTTTGACCCCAGAGATGCAGCCGACAACGGGCTGACCATGGAAAAGGCACAGGCACTTGGCCTGAAATTCTGTAAAGAAAACTTTCCCGGTCACCCTGCCATCGTCTGCACTCACCCGGATGGGCATAACCATTCGGGAAATATCCATGTCCACATCGTGATCGGCAGCATCCGAACACGGGAAGTGGAACGTAAGCCCTATATGCAGAAGCCCCGCGACTGGCTAGAGGGCATGAAACACTCCAGCACAGCCCAGACCATGCGGCATTTGCGTGTCGAGGTCATGGAGCTGTGCGAAGGTGCCGGACTGTACCAGATCGACCTGCTCAACGGCTCGAAAGAACGTGTCAGCGAGGCCAAGTATTGGGCAAGACGGCGTGGGCAGCAGAAATTTGACCGTAAAAACGCAGCCCTCACCGCAGTCGGACAGCCGCCCAAGCAGAAGAAGTTTGAAACCGTGAAAGTCGCTTGTCGGGGCGAGGCCCCTCCATTTGCTGCACAAACCGCTCGGTCACTCAAAAGCCCCACTGGGGCTTTTGTTGCTTCGCAAACGCGAACCTTGCGGAAACAGATTTCTTCGGTGCTGTACCGTGCCACCAGCTTTGAAGATTTTTCCAACAGGCTCATGCAGCAGCACGGCATTGCCGTCAAGGAAAGCCGTGGGCAGCTCAGCTATCTGCCCTCTGGCAGAACAAAGTTTATCCGGGCGAAACATCTCGGTGACAAGTTTGAGAAAGGACTCGTGCTTGCCACCTTACAAGAAAATGCTGAGCGCAAACGCGCTGTCCAACCCAAGCCTGACCGCATTGGGAAACTGGTCGATATTCAGGCGAAGCTGAAACAGGGCAAGGGCATCGGCTACGAGCGTTGGGCGAAGAAGCACAATCTCAAAGCCATTTCGCAGACTTTGATTCTCTTGCAGGAAAAAGGTCTGCTCAACGAGGACGCACTCGACCGGCGCATTGAAGAACTGCAATCGCAGTATGACCATGCAAAGGAAGTCGTGCTTGACCTCGATGCCCGCATGAAATCCACTCGCAAATTGTTGGAGCAGGTGGCAGCTTACAACAACACCAAGAACATCGCACAGCAGTTAAAGACTGCCAAACGACCCGCAGTCTTTGAGGAGCAGCATCGTGCAGAGCTGACAGCGTACCGGGCGGCAGCAGCCTATTTCAAGGCAAACGACATCACCAAGCTGCCCAGCCCGAAAAAGCTGGAAGCCGAGTATGCGCTGCTGGCATCCGAAAAGGCAAAGTTCTACGAGCAGTACAAGGAAGCCAAGGAAGAACTGCTCAAACTGAAAACCGCAAAGCAGAATGTTGCGTCCTTTTTCCGGGAGGAAGAACCGGCGCAGCAGGAGAGATAAAGGAGTGTGCGTATGATCAATCTGAAAATCGACCCGGAGTTCCAGTCCCAGATCCCTCCACTGACCGATGATGAATTCAAGCAGCTTGAAGAAAATATCCTCAAAGAGGGCAAGCTGCTCTCTCCTTTGATCGTTTGGAACAACACCCTTGTTGACGGCCACAATCGTTATGCAATTCTCCAGAAGCACCCCGAAATCTATTTCTCGACTATGCCGCTCCCGTTTAAAAGCAGAGAAGAAGTCCTCGCATGGATCTGCAAGAATCAGTTGGGGCGGCGTAATCTGACCCCGGAGCAGAAGAAGTTCCTTATGGGGAAGCAGTATTCCTCTGAAAAGCATACCGAAGCATTTCGCGGCAATCAGCATACCGCAAAGAAATCTGGCAGTGTTCAATCTGAACACAACCAGAAGCCCATGAAAACCTGTGAGCGCATTGCACAGGAAAATCACAGCAGCGCAAGTTCAGTCCGCCGGGCAGAATACTATGCACACGGCGTTGATGTTGCGGATGAACTGTCTCCCGGTTTCCGTGATCGGTTCTTCCGTGAGGAACTGCACATTCCCGATTATCTTCTCGAAAATCTCGGCAAGGCCAAGCCCGAAGAACAGGCTGAAATTTTTGAGGAAATCAAGAATTATGTGCCGAAGCCGAAGAAAGTCAAGCCTAACAAAGTAACGGTGAAGCAGGCAGAGAAAGCCGCCAGCAACACCATTGATGAAAGCTATGATGTTCCCCAAAAGTTTCTCGAACTGTACTACCGGCTCCACAATGCTGAATCTCTCATGCGAAAGAGTTGGGAAGTTACGTTCGACTTGAACCCGAAACTTCTTACGCATCCGGAACAGGTCAAAGTTCTTCGCTTTGCCCTGAAGCCTCATCTTGAATTTTTGAAAACGCTGGATGAAGTTCTTGCAGAATCCAGCGATGAATCCTCTAAAACGGCATAACGACAGGCACTTGTAAGCCATCAACGGGCCACCAGCCGCAAGTGCAGGGCGGAAACCATCCGCGCCCCTGCGCCTGATAAAAATTGAAACTTTGATTTTCTCGCCCGACTTTGCCACGGTGGGACGATCAAAGGAGCGTGCGTTTGAACAAAAAGAAAAAGTCTACAAACTCTTCCCCCTATCCCGATGAAGTCATTGACCGTCTGGCACGGGCATTCTACCCGGCCATCCTTGCCTGCTGGAACAGCGAGGAAGGGCAAAGAGAATTTGCTGCATGGCAGGCAGAACAGGCTCATCTTGCAGGAAAAGAAAAACAGGAAGTTCCCGCCGGGGAACTCCCTGTTGTACATATCGCTATTGTCTGTGGCTTTTGGCAGGGTGCGTCCGGGTGCTGGGTATTCGTAAAACAGTTTTCGAGAAATGACACGGCAACTGCCTGTCAGGATTGGTTACGAGTACCCGGCTAGGCCGAGGAAGCATCAAGTCCCATGTCCGCACCGTCAAGGTATTGGATATGGGACTTTTTGCATTTCAGGAACGTGTACACCTCTGGAAAGGTGTAACACACTAGACTTTGTAGCAAAGTTGTGTGCCAAGGGTGCTGCGCCCCTTAGAATCCCTGCTCACATCGCCTGTGGGCGATGTGGATTCGCCGCACAGAAAGCTCTCACAAAAGGCACACCCGGCTGTCTGCGGCGAGGAGAAGGCACTTCTGCGGAAGTGTAATAACCCACTATGACACTTTCATCCCTGTGGTCTGCAAAGTGTAGTGGGCTCTCCGAGGGGGAACGGCTGTATAGAGTGCGTTTCGGGCAAATCGCCGCATACGTGTATACGGAAGATGGGTACGCACGTACGCAGTAAATCGGCCAAGTTCTCCCATGTAGAGGGTGTAATTTCGATAAAGAACGTGGTATAATTGACTCAACAAATCGATTTGTGGAGGCGATTATTTATGAAAAAAGAAACCAAGAAATCTATCTTATTCTATGCAGCTTCTGCTCTGTTATATATGGCTTCACTTATTAGCTTCATAAGTGGAAATGATAATTCTATGGCTGTTGTATGGTTGTGTCTTGGTTCATCATTTCTTTGCCTTGGCTCGACGCATCTTTGTTTAGGTTTGTCTCGTAAGAAAAAGGGAAACGACAAAACCGATGCAAGCAATAAATAAATTCCTAGTATATCGCACTCACTCCTAAGCAGGGTTTGGGGCAGGCACGCCCCAACAAGAAGCTGTCCCAAAAGGGCAAGAATTTTCAAGAATTGAAAATTTGTGGCCACGGGACGATTCTTGCTCTCACGAAAACCCATATTTTTTGAAAAAACGCTTTCCGCAGCCAAAGGAGGATGCACCATGAAAAAAGAGATCGAAGCCTTTGTCAACGCAGCCAACGAGCAGGAGTTGGAAGCCGCATGGAACAACCTCTCGGCAGAGGAACAGCGAGTTTTCGAGCAACTCATGGAGGAAGACTCACCCGAAGATGCACTGGCATTTTTCGCCCAGCTGTATGACGATGCCCCGAAAGAGCAGACCAGCGAGACTGTGAGCATCTCCGAAAATGAAATCTATTTCAAGCGGAAGCCCTTGACCGAAGAGCAGAAGAAACACGGCTCTTATGTGGACGAGAACGGCAACCTCCATGTCAAGAACCTGTCCGCTTTCTGGATTCCGGAACTGACCACCACGGAGAAAGTCGGCCACACCACCTACACCGTGACCGGCAGCTATGAGGGCAAGGAATCCTTTTTGAAGAAGCTGGAGCGCATTGTTGCCAAGAACGCCCAGCAAAAATTTGAAGATGAGGGTGCAGACGAATGACAACTGCGCCCAATTCTGCTATACTTGACCCGGTAACCAATCCTGTACTGACAGTTGCTCCACAGAGTAAGGAGGACACAACAATGTCTGGAGCAACGAATAAGATCACTGCACTTTACTGCCGGCTGTCGCAAGAGGACGCACGGCTCGGCGAAAGCCTGTCCATTGAGAACCAGAAGGCCATCCTTCTGGAATACGCCAAAAAGAACCACTTCCCGAACCCGGTATTCTTTGTGGATGATGGCTACTCCGGCACGAGCTATGACCGTCCCGGCTTCCAGAGTATGCTGACCGAGATCGAAGCGGGACATATAGGAATCGTTATCACGAAGGATTTGTCCCGACTGGGACGCAATTCTGCCTTGACAGGTCTGTACACAAACTTCACTTTTCCCCAGTGTGGCGTTCGCTACATTGCCATTAACGACAACTACGACACCATTGACCCAAACAGCGTAAACAACGATTTTGCGGGCATTAAGAACTGGTTCAACGAGTTTTACGCCCGTGATACCAGCCGCAAGATTCGGGCTGTTCAGAAGGCCAAGGGAGAGCGTGGAGTACCGCTGACGGTCAATGTGCCGTA
>NZ_QVGZ01000021.1:0-16500 GCF_003603345.1 Faecalibacterium sp. AM43-5AT | reverse complement strand
GTCGTCCGGGAGACCATGAAGCTGATTCAGGACGATGCGGTGATCGACAAGATTGTTCAACTGATCATGGATGTCCAGAATCAGGAGAACACCACGATCCCGCTGCTGGAAAAGCAGCTCCGGGAAGTAGACAAGAAACTGGACAACCTGATGAAAGCCATCGAGGAAGGCTTATTCACCCGGACAACGAAAGAACGTCTGGAAGCACTGGAGATTCAGAAGGACGAGCTGACTGCAAAAATCGCAGACGAAAAGTTGAAGAAGCCCAGCTTCAACGAAGAGTTCATTCGGTTCTGGCTGCTGAAATTTAGAAAGTTCGATATTTCGCAGAAAAAACAGCGGAAAGCGCTAATTGAAATTTTTGTGAATGCCATTTTCCTGTACGATGACCGGATGCTGGTCACGTTCAACTACAAGGATGGCACCCAAACCGTCCGATTTGAGGATACTTTGACCGCTGATTGCGGAGAAAAAAGTTTGCGTTTGCGAAGCAACGAAAGCCCCAGTGGGGCTTTTGAGCAACAGAACGGTCTTGCGCAAGCAAGATGGAGGGGCCTTGCCCCGACAAGTTCGGATTTGTCCAGTCTTGCTGGACCAAAAGCTCCACAGACGAACTTGTTCGTTTGTGGAGCTTTTTTGTTTGCCCACAGCGTGGTCAGAAAATGAAAAAAGAATGCAAAATGCGGTGTGCTTGAAAAATGTCAGGACGGGATTTTTGTAAAAAATGTAGAATATCTTGCCGGAAACTGTGCATTCTCTCCAACAAAAACTGCCAAAACGTGTTGATATTGAGAAAAAAGCTTCACAAACGTTTACAAAAAGGTAACAGGTTGGTATACTTTATGGTGGTAAACGTAACAAACCATGGAAGCTGAAAGGAGAACCTACCCGTGAATACCGCTGCACCGTCCCGTAAAAAACTGCTGAGCCTTGTGCTGACACTGGTGTTTATGCTCACCTGCCTGCCGGCTGCCTTGGCGGTTGATCTGAATGTGGACGCAGGCTTCTACTTCAAGCAGAGCCGCGGCGGCACCTGCACGCTGGCATCCGCAGCCATGATGCTGCGCCGCCGTGCCTATTTTGACGGCCTGACCGACTGGTCCACTGTGACCGAGAACAGTGTCCGTTCCACAGCATGGTCCAACGGGCTTTCCCACAGCTTTACATATAAGGAGATGCAGGTGGGCTACGGCACACTGCCCTCCCGCAAACAGGAAAAAGTGCAGACCCTGATCACCCTGCTTTCGCAGCACCCGGAGGGCATCGTGCTGTATGACCGCGGCCAGCCCCATGCAGTGCTGCTCACCGACTACACCAACGGCACCTTCTATTGCTCCGATCCGGCAGGCAACATCTCTTCCGGACGCATCCCGCTGGAAAACTCCAGCGTTTCGGTCAATAGGTCCTCCTGCTACTGGTATGTGGCATCAGATCACAACTCCATTGCTGCAGAGGCTGACGGCCTGCGTCTGGAAGGCATGAGCTACCCCATCAATGTCCGTGCGGGCAAGGGCATGGCGCTGACCGGCACTGCAAATGCTGCGCTGGGCACCACCCTGACCAATGTGCAGGTGGCAGTGCTGGACGAGAACGACCAGACGGTGTTCACTGCACAGGCAGCACCCAATACGGCGATCTTCTCCTTCAAGTCGCTGGACAGCTCCATCCGCTTTGGTGAACTGCCCGCAGGCAATTACACCTACATGGTGGTCGTGACCGATTCTCAGGGCGATAACCTCTGCTTTACCAGTGACTTCACGGTTTCGGATGGCTCGGCAAGCAGCGGCGTTTACTGGTCGGTGAAGGATACCGAGGGCACCAAGCTGCTGGACAGCATTCAGGAGGTTCAGGATGCCTTTGCAAATGCAACTGAGTCCACTCTGGGCTGGTTTGGCGGTCTATTCCAGTAAAATCATAAACGAAAAAAAGAAGTCCCGGAATACACTTCCGGGACTTCTTTTTTTGCTGTAATTTGTTGTAAAAAAAGCTTATTTCAGGGTTCCGTCCAGTACCTGACTGTAATACCAGGGCTTTGGTGCGCGGAAGGTCTTGCCGCTGAGGAACTCAAAATCCGGCTGGTTGAAGCGGGGCATAGTAAGCTCGTAGGCGCACAGGGCCTGATACTTGAGCTTCAGCTCGCGGTTGGCTGTGTTGTTGCCGTATTTGCTGTCGCCCAGAATGGGACAGCCGATGCTGGCCATGTGTGCGCGGATCTGATGGGTGCGGCCGGTGATCAGCTGCACCTTCAGCAGGGCCAGACGGCCGGAGACGGCGATGGTCTCGTACCGGGTCTCCACTTCCTTGGCACCGGGCTGCTTTTCTTCCACGATCTTCACGATGCCGCGGTCCGCGTCCTTGAGCAGATAACCGCCCAGAGTGGCATCCGGCGGCATCGGACGGCCGAAGGTGACGCAGAGGTAGGTCTTTTTCACTTCGCGGTTCTTGATGGCTGCAAGGAACAGCTCTTCGGCCTCCGGGGTCTTGGCAACGATGACAAGGCCGCTGGTGCCGGTGTCCAGCCGGTGGCACAGCGCCGGGGTGTACAGGTCGTTCTCCTTGTACTCGCCCTGCTGGTTCAGGTAGAGCAGGGTGCGGTTCAGCAGGGTGTCGTCCTCCGGGCCGTCCACGGCAAGACCGGCGGGCTTGTTCACAACGACGATCTGCGGGCAGTCGTAGACCACCTGTGCCGGGCCGCGGGCGTTCTTCCACGCCGGGCCGTCCACACGCCTGTCCGCATCCAGAACTTCATCCAGAATGAACAGCTTGATCTCGTCACCGGCCATCACGCGGGTGGAAAGCGGCTGCTTTTTGCCGTTCAGCTTGATCTTGTTCTCCCGCAGGGCCTTGTTCAGGCGGCCCGGGGTCAGTGCGGGGAACTGCTGGGTCAGATAGTTGTCCAGCCGGGTGGGGGCAAGACACTTTACTTTTAAAATTTTCACGGGAAATTCCTCTCTATCTTAAAATCAGTTGCAATAGAATGGGTTCTTGATTCGTTTTTATTGTAGCGGAATAAATCTACCGCGTCAAGAAAGAAGGTATTTTTATGAACCTGAAATATAAGATTCTGGCTGTTCTGGCTGCGGGCATCGCATTGACGGCCTGCGGCGGCTCCGGCACCCCCGCCAGCACCCCCGCATCCAGTGCAGTGCCGGCCTCGTCCCATGTGGCAGAAGAAGGCGTTACGGAACCGATCAATCTGCGGACATGGACACTGGATGACCTTGATGACACGCAGACCACCACATTTGTTTCTGCCTCCATTACCTCCGGTGTGCAGAACGGTAAATTGACTGCAAAGGTGTTCGGCTACGACATTTATAAGAAAGAGGAGATTGAAAAGCTTGCTGTCGGCGATAAGATCGCCTTCCATGAAGAGGGTGCGGCGCAGGATCAATGTGTGACAACCGAGGTGAAAAGCATTGAGCGGAATGACCAGCACCATTTTGTAAGCATCAACGGCGGCATGGAGCAGCCCGGCGGGTTGGACTTGAAGCTGGAGGATGATGACACCTACCGGACGATGACCTTTGACGATTACCCGCTCTATTACGAGATGGGAGAAAAGACGATGCCGCTGGCAGAGGATGTAGTGCTGAAGGACAGTTCTGCCGACCCGCAGGCCGAAGCCGTGGAGACTACGGGTGCGGATGCGGTGGCAGCAGCGATCAATGCAGACCCCGATAACTGGACCACCTATAATACCACGCTGGTGGTGCAGGGCGGCAAGGTGCTGGAGGTGCGCCGCATCTGGGTGCCGTAAATTTTGCTCAAAACCGTTGACAAACGTTTTGCGTATGCTATAATTTAGCTGTACGCAAAGGGGCATTGTGTCTGCTTTGCGGAATGTAAAATTATGACAGATGGCAATGATGGGGTCAGAAATGCACACCGCCGTTCAGAGAGAGCGCTTCCAGCTGCAAGGCGTTCCGGTCGGTTCCATTTTGCGCCGCCCCGGAGCTTCCGGCGACACAAGTCGGACGCAGCGCAGCGTTAACGCGCCGAAAGCGGCAGGGGACACATTTTATCCTTTGCAATTTGGGTGGTACCACGGAGTTTGATGCACAAGCAGCCTTCGTCCCTTTTGGGATGAGGGCTGCTTTTTGTTTTTTCACCGTGCCGCCCCTCTGCCATAACAGCATAAAAACGGCGCCTGAGCGCCAAAGACGATTGAGGAGAGAAAACCTATGCAATGGACCGGTTTGAATGAACTGCGTGAAAAGTACCTGAGCTTCTTTGAGAGCAAGGGCCACCTGCGTCTGGACAGCTTCCCGCTGGTGCCCAAGAACGACCCCAGCCTGCTGCTGATCAACAGCGGCATGGCCCCCATGAAAAAGTGGTTTCTGGCTCAGGAAGAGCCGCCCCGTCACCGCGTGACCACCTGCCAGAAGTGCATCCGCACCCCGGATATTGAGCGCGTTGGCATCACTGCCCGCCACGGCACCTTCTTTGAGATGCTGGGCAACTTCTCCTTCCAGGATTACTTCAAAGAGGAGGTCATTCCCTGGGCATGGGAGTTCCTGACTTCTGACGAGTGGATGGCCATTCCGAAGGACCGCCTGCACATCTCTGTGTACGAAGAGGACGACGAGGCTTACGATATCTGGACCAAGAAGGTGGGCATCGCCCCTGACCACATGGTGCGTCTTGGCAAGGAAGACAACTTCTGGGAGCATGGCTCCGGCCCGTGCGGCCCCTGCTCCGAGATCTACTTTGACCGCGGCCCCGAGTACGGCTGCGGCAAGCCGACCTGCGGCGTGGGCTGCGACTGCGACCGCTATATGGAGATCTGGAATCTGGTGTTCAGTCAGTTCGATGCCGACGGCAAGGGCCACTACGAGCGTCTGGCACGCCCCAACATCGATACCGGCATGGGTCTGGAACGTCTGGCCTGCGTGATGCAGGGCGTGGGCAACCTGTTTGAGGTGGACACCGTGCAGAGCGTGCTGCACCATGTAGAGCACATTGCCAACAAGACCTACGGCGAAGACGACAAGAACGATATCTCCATCCGCGTCATCACCGACCACATCCGCAGCTGCACCTTCATGGTGTCCGACGGCATCCTGCCTTCCAACGAGGGCCGCGGCTATGTGCTGCGCCGCCTGCTGCGCCGTGCTGCCCGCCATGGCCGTATGCTGGGCATCACCCGCCCGTTCCTGGTGGAGCTGGTGGAGACTGTCATCCAGTCCAGCGAGAGCGCATACCCCGAGCTGCGCGAGCACGATGCTTATATCAAGAAGGTCATCGGCACCGAGGAGGCAAACTTTGCCCGCACCATTGATGCCGGCATGAACATCCTGAACAACATGATCGACGGTCTGGAAAAGGCACATCAGCACCTGCTGAAGGGTCTGGATGTGTTCAAGCTGAACGATACCTTCGGTTTCCCGCTGGATCTGACCAAGGAGATCGCTGCAGAGCAGGGCATTGAGATCGACGAGGAAGGCTTCCACGCCGAAATGACCAAGCAGAAGGAGCGTGCCCGTGCAGAGCGCCTGAAGAAGAACATCTCCGGCTGGAGCGAGGATCTGTTCGGTGCGCTGGATGCAGAGCCCACCGTCTTTACCGGCTACGAGACCCTGAACGACACCGGTGTTGTGGTCGCCCTGAGCGACGAGGAGACCCTGACCGATGCCATTGCTACCGACGAGGAAGCGAAGGACGGCGTGCTGGTGGTTCTGGATAAGACTCCCTTCTACGCTGAGATGGGCGGTCAGGCTGCGGACCACGGCATGCTGAACAGCGCCGACTGCAGCCTGCGCGTGCTGGATGTAAAGAAGACCCCCAAGGGATACTACGTCCACACCTGCGTGCTGGAGAGCGGCATCGTGAAGGTGGGCGACCACCTGACCGCTCAGGTGGATAAGGAATACCGCATGGCCATTGCCCGCAACCACACCGCCACCCATCTGCTGCAGGCAGCTCTGCGTGAAGTGCTGGGCGACCACGTCCATCAGGCAGGCTCCTATCAGGATGCAGAGATCACTCACTTCGACTTTACCCACTTCAGCGCTGTCACTCCCGAGGAGCTGGCCCGCGTGCAGAAGATCGTGAACGACAAGATCTACGAGTCCATGAACGTCACCGTCCGGGAAATGCCCATTGAGGAAGCCAAGAAGCTGGGTGCAATGGCTCTGTTCGGCGAAAAGTACGGCAAGGTCGTGCGTGTTGTGGACATCGAGGGTTGGTCTACCGAGTTCTGCGGCGGCACCCACGTGAAGAACACCGCCCAGATCGGCGGCTTCAAGATCGTGAGCGAGGCCTCCGTTGCTGCGGGCATCCGCCGCATCGAGGCTGTCACCGGCCGCAACCTGCTGATCCGTGCAAACCTGCAGGAGGCTATGCTGCATACCGTGGCAAACACCCTGAAGGCAAACAACGTGACCGCTCTGCCCGTCCGTGCTGAGGCCGTGATGGCTGAGAACAAGGCTCTGGCCAAGGAACTGGAAGAGATCAAGGCACAGGTCGCCGCTTCCAAGGTGACCAGCCTGTTTGATAATGCCGAGGAGATCGGCGGCGTGAAGATCGCTTCTGCATACTTCACCGGCACCACCGGCGACACCCTGCGCGGCATGTGCGATACCATCCGCGACAAGGCTGTGAAGCCCGCTGTGGCGGTTCTGGTGGGCAAGGCTGAGGATAAGATCACCATGGCTGTCACTGTGACCAAACAGGCACAGGAAAAGGGCCTGAAGGCCGGTGCTCTGGTCAAGGAGATCGCTGCCATTGCCGGCGGCAAGGGCGGCGGCAAGCCGGACTTTGCAATGGCCGGCCTGAAGGACGAGACCAAGATCGACGAAGCTCTGGCTGCTGTCGGCACCATCGTCAAGAAGGCTCTGGGCGAATAAGAAAACGGGTTCGCCCTCTCGGGTTCTCCAAAGGGGAGAGGGCGGGGACGTTTATAAAATATCAGGAAGGAGTTGTTTCCCATGGAAGATTGTCTGTTCTGTATGATCGCGGAGGGGAAAATCCCCTCCAAGAAGCTGTACGAGGACGAGCAGGTGGTGGCGTTTTACGACATCAACCCGCAGGCCAAGGTGCACTTTCTGGTGGTGCCCAAAAAGCACATTGTCTCTGCCGCTGCGCTGACCGAAGAGGACGGCGCACTGCTGGGCCATATCTTTGCAGTGATCGCAAAGCTGGCTGCGGAGCAGGGCCTGAACAACGGCTACCGCGTCATCTCCAATGTTGGCGAGGACGCAGGCCAGACCGTGAAACATCTACATTTCCATGTTCTGGGCGGCGAAAAGCTGCCTGTCTGATTCCAATAAAAAGGGAGCGTTGAATTATGGCTGGGACCTATACTCTGCACGTTGCAGGCCTGACCCGTGAGCTGACCGTCTGCAAGGTGAATGACCACATGGACATTGCTGCTTTTATCATGCTGGGTGATGCCGAGCTGACCGTGGCTGCTGCCGCTGAACTGCTGAAGAAGTGCCCGGATTTTGATATCCTGCTGACCGCCGAGGCCAAGGGCATCCCTCTGGCACACGAGATGAGCCGCCAGAGCGGCAAGCCCTATGTCTGCGCACGCAAGGGCGAAAAGCTGTATATGACCGACCCCGTGGTGGTGGAGGATCAGTCCATTACCACCGCAGGCAAGCAGAAGCTGGTCATCGACCGCAAGGAGCTGGACAAGATGAGCGGCAAGCGCGTTCTGGTGGTGGACGATGTCATTTCCACCGGCGGTTCGCTCAAGGCTCTGGATGCGCTGGCTGAGCAGACCCAGTGCACCATTGTGGGCCAGGCCGCTGTTCTGGCCGAGGGCGATGCAGCTGAGCGCAAGGATATCATCTTCCTGGAGCCGCTGCCTCTGTTCTTCCACTAAGCTGCAATGCGCCGCCCGCTCTGCGTTTTCTGCGCTGGAATGCTGGGTGTGGAGTTAGTGTGCGTTTTTTTGCCGCAAACGGAGCTTTTTGTGCCGTTTGCGGCATTTTTTGTTGCCGTTTGTCTGGTGCTGTGCATCTTTGATGCTGCCCGCAAAGCAGCGCTCTGCATCCTGCTGGGTGCTGCTGTGGGTATGGCATCGGTGCTGCACACGGCAAACCGGCTGGAGCGCATCCGTGTGCAGTATGCAGGCCGTCCGCTGGTGCTGACCGCAGAGGTGGAAAGCACGGCGGATTCCTACGATCCCGGTATCGTGGATGCGGTTTTGCATGTAGAGAAAGTGAACGGCAGCGCGGCATCCTTCCGGGTGGAGTGCAGTGCTTTGCCGGAGTGCAAAGCCGGGGAAAGGGTGCAGGGAAGATTTATACTGTCGGCCCCGGCATCCGGAAGCCGGGTCGGCCTGTATGCGGACGGCATCGCTCTGCAGGCGGAAATGGACGAGGACGGGCCGGAGCTTACAGTTCTGGGCGAAAGCGGCAGCTTCCGCGCCCGCACCCACCGCCTGCAGCAAAGGCTCAGTGCGTCGCTGCGCCGCCGTATGGACGGCAAGACCGGCGGTGTGCTGGCTGCCATGACTACCGGCGACCGGAGTTATCTGTCTTCGGCCATGCGCAGCGCCTACCGGGGCGCGGGTCTTGCCCATGTGCTGGTGGTAAGCGGAATGCATGTGTCCATTTTGTGCGGTGATATCCTCAGCACACTCCTGCCCTACGAGTGGGAGCAGAGCTACCGCAGGCGCAGACGCCGGGCGGTATTCCGAAGTCTGCTGGCCTTTCTGCTGATGGGCGTGACCGGCTTCACACCCTCGGTATGCCGCGCCGCAGTGGCGGTCTGGGTCGGTGCACTGGGTGTGTGGCTGTACGGCCCGCCGGATACCCTTACCTCTCTGGCGGTGGCAGGTATCGTTATGACCGCAGGCAACAGCTATGCAGTGTGCGATATCGGCTTTGAACTTTCGTTTGCGGCGGTGGTGGGCACGGTGGCAGGCGGTGTGTGCATCCGCCGCGCCCGGGATGCGTGGTACCGCCGCTTCTGGAAGAACGCAAAGAATCCGGTGAAGCGCCCATGGTATTTCAAACTGCCGGAACGTTTTTGGGGCCTTGCGGAAAGCATTTGCATCTCGTTTTGTGCTTCGGTGGCCACATTCCCGGTGCTGGTGCTGCGCGGGCTGAGTGTGAGCATTTATGCGGTGGCATCCAGTGTGGCGGTGCTGTGGCTCATCCAGCCCATGATGCTGCTGGGCCTTGGCACGGCCTTTGCCGGTCTGGTGCCAGCTCTTGCTCCGTTGTACGGTGTGCTGTCTGCAGCGTCTGCGGCGTTGACCGGCCTGCTCGACCGCTGGGCCGTCTGGATCTCTGCAAAACCGGGCGCGGGCATCTACTTCGATACGGCCTATGCAGCCATCGTGTGTCTGGTGCTGATCCTGTTGGGCTGGCTGGCGTTCCACTGGAGAGTACGGCTGCGGGTGGCAGGGCCATGCATCCTGCTGGCGGCAGCTGTTTCCATCGGGCTGGGCAATGCTCTCAGCCGGGATGTGGTGCACATCGACCTTGTAGGCAGCGCCAACGCGCCGGCAGTGGTCGTCACCCAGAACGATACCGCCGTGGTGCTGTTCCGGGGCGGAGCTTCTGCCCAGAACGCAGTGGAAAACCAGCTTGCCCGACGGGGCGTGCAGACTGTGGAGCTTGTGGCAGACCTGCGTACAAACCCTAAAACGGCCTGTACACTGGAAGCAGAGCGGACACTTCCGGCAGCAGAAATGGCGGTGAACACAGCACAAAAGCTGCGGTGCACACCGGCTCTGGTAGAAATGCTGCGCACCCGGAATGGCTGTCTTGTGCGGCTGACTGTGGGCAACCGGCAGTTTGCCGTGGTCAATGGAACTGCAGAACTGGCAAAACAGGTCACAGTGCAGTGGCTGCTGGCATCCCCTGCAAAGCCAGATGCTGTGCAGTATAAAAATGTTCTGGCCCTGCGCAGCTATGACTGGATGGACAACAGAAAAGAACGGGCGGCATCCATCAGCCTGCGGCGGCGCGGCGGGCTGAAACTGCACTGATGCTTTGCAATCCGGGCCGAGTGTGGTACAATAACATTTGCTATAAGTATAGTACCAGCTACAGCAGAAAGGGGAGAGCCGTTTGGCAACGGAAGCAAAATTGCGGCAGCTGGCCGACAAGGGCTGTCCGGTATATTATTTTTATTCCAGCGAGCGGTATCTTGTCCGGCAGGCGGTCACGGCCATCACCCGCATCCTGACCGCAGACAGCGACGAGGATGCCACAGTTCTGGATGGAGCTGCGCCGGAGATCGAACAGCTCATCATGGCGGCGGGCACCATCTCATTTTTTGGTACCCGGCGTGTGGTGGTGCTGCCGGAGATCGACCCTGCAGCTTACAGTGACAAGGATCTGGAAGAGCTGAACAGCACCCTTTCCAGTCTGGAAAATGCTGTGGTGGTGCTGGGAAGTGTGTTTGAACTGGAGCGCAGCAAGCTCAAAACAGGCAAGCGCGCACAGAAGCTGATCGCGCAGTGCAAGGCGCTTGGCTACACCGAAGAATTGGCTAAGCCCAAGCCCTTTGAACTGAAAATGATGATGATCGACCGCGCAAAGGAGCAGAAAACCACCCTGCCGGACGGCGCAGCGGCGGCGCTGCTGGAGCGCTGCGGCGAGGATCCGTTCCTTTTGGAAAATGAGGTGGACAAACTCTGTGCATTGTCCGGGTATCAGACGGTCACGGCAGCGATGGTGGCGGAAATGGGCACGGTCAGTCTGGAAGCAGACGTGTTCGAGATGATCCGCATGATCACCGCCAAAAACGCCACGGGTGCCTGCAAAAAGCTGCAGACTTTGCTGCGCCTGCAGCAGGAGCCCATTGCCATTACAGCGGCCATGATCGGCAGCTATGTGGATCTGTACCGGGTCAAGCTGGGGGCAGCAAAACGGAAAAATTACAGCACGGTATTCAAGGATTTTGGCTATAAGGGCAGTGATTACCGGCTCAAGCGGTCGGCCGAAACAGCCTCGCATTACACGCTGGGCCAGATCGAAAACTGTATGCAGGTGCTGCTGGAACTGGACCAGAGCCTGAAAAGCCAGCCTACCGATGACCAGATCCTGCTGGAAACAGCGCTGTGCCGGTTGGCAATGGCGGGGAGCGGACGATGAAGGAAAACGAAATGATCCATACAGGCCGGGTGCTCATTGTGGAGGGCAAATACGATGCGGCCCGGCTTTCCCATCTGACCGATGCCATGATCCTGCTGACGGATGGCTTTGGCATTTACAGCGACAAAAAGCGCCAGCAGCTGTTCAAAGCGCTGGCGCAGAAAAACGGCCTGATCCTGCTCACGGATTCGGACGCAGCAGGCTTCCGCATCCGCACCTACATCACCAATCTGGTGGGAGAAAAGAATGTGGTGCAGGCTTACGTGCCCGCGATCCACGGCAAGGAAAAGCGCAAGGAACAGCCCGGCAAGGAGGGCCTGCTGGGGGTCGAGGGCGTGGACGATGCCATCGTTCTGCAGGCGCTGCGTGATGCCCTTGGCGCTGAGGCGGGTGCCGCAGCGGCCCGCCCGGAAGGACGGCAGATCACCTATACCGACCTCTACGAGTGGGGGCTTTCCGGCAGGCCGGGCAGCGCCGAGCGCAAGGCAAAGCTTCTGAACGCGCTGGGCCTGCCGCCGCGTCTTTCCAAAAAGGAGCTGGTGGAAGCGCTGAATCGACTGTATACTTTTGAACAATTGGACGAACTGCAGTTGAAAATCCTGGATAGCTGACTGCATGGCGCAGGGGCGAGCGCACCGCTCACCTCTGCGCTGTTTTTGTGCCCGGAACATCCCACCGCTGGCGCAGAAGTTCCAGCGCATGAGTTTCCAGACGGGAAACATAGCTGCGGCTGATGTCCAGCAGTTTTGCAGTTTCCAGCTGGGTCAGCGGCGGCTGGCCGGAAAGACCATACCGCAGCAGAATGATCTGTCGCTCCCTGGCGGGCAGGCCGTCCAGCAGCTGCCGCATCCGGCGGATATCGTCCTGCGTTTCGCAGGTGTCCTCCATGCAGAAGCTGTCCTGCAGCACATCGGCCAGCGTCAGCGCAGAGTCACCATCTGATTCCAGCGCTTCCTGCAGCGAGACGGTCCCGCCGGTTTTGCGGTTCCGGCGGAACTGCATCCGGATCTCATTTTCAATGCACCGGCTGGCGTAGGTGGAAAAGCGTGCCCGACGGTCAGAGTCGAAAGTATCCACCGCTTTCATCAGGCCGATGGTGCCGATGGAAATAAGGTCGTCCTGATCGCCGGGCAGGGCGTAGTATTTTTTTACGATGTGTGCCACCAGACGCAGATTGTGCCGGATCAGTTTTTCCCGTGCGGCAGGGTCACCGGCACGCAGTGCGGCAAAGGTTTCGGTTTCCTCCCGGGCAGAGAGGGGCCGCGGAAAGCTGCCGCTTTCCAGATGAAGCGCCAAAACCAGAAACTTTGTGGCAAAAAATTGCAGAAGAGATAAAAACATGCCGACCCCTCCCCATAGTATCATAAACGGTTACTGTAATTTATGAAGGAGGGCTTGCCTTTTTTCCGGACTCCGGGGAGAACAACTCTGCTTCGTTGTCCACAAAATGCTGATAAGCGTCCTTGTCTGCAATCAGGTGGACAGGATTCTGCAAAATAAACTTGATGGAAAACCGGGTGAAAGAACGCCCGTTTTTGTTTTGATGCCCTGCCGCAGCAATTCGGTCTCGGTCATGGTCAGGGAATCATACTGCTCGTAGAGGTCGAAAATTTTGTAGATGCTCTCTGCCTTATCCGGCAGCAGCTTCAGCTTGCAAACCTTTTTGGTCTTGCCGTCGACCGTGATGCTCTTGATGCTCTCGGAGGCGTAGCCCGTGGGGGTGGTGCCGCCCAACCAGCGCCCGGTCTTTGCCAGCTTGTGCATGTTGTCCCGGATACGCTCTGCAATGGTCTCCTGCTCCAGTTGGCTGAACACCGATGCGATGTACATCATCGCGCGGCCCATGGGGCTGGACGTGTCAAAACTTTCACGGATGAACACAAAGTCGATGCCCAGCCGTCCCAGTTCTTCAATCAGGCTGGAAAAGTCGCTGATGTTGCGGCTGATGCGGTCCAGACGGTAGACCACAATGGCCTTGAATTTCCGGTCCTTGGCCGCAGTCATCATCTTTTTGAAATCCGGGCGGTTCAGGTTGCCGCCGGAAAAGCCCTCGTCCTCAAAGACAACGGCATGTTCCGCAGCGGCATCGCCGTAGTGAGTGCAGATATATTCGCGGCAGAGGTCGATCTGATTTCCGATACTTTCGCCCTTGCCGGTATAGCGGGATTTGCGGGAATAGATGGCAATGGTGTCGGCAGTTTTGGCCATGAGATACTCCTTTCCTGTTGTCCGGTGGCCGTAGATGCGGCTATTGTAGCATGGCAGGCCATCTTTGCAAAGAAAAATAACGATAGTCATACATATTTCATCATACTACGAACGGAGGTGTCAAGGATGTGACAAGGCAGAACAAGCGAGGAAGTCAGGATGTTTGACTATTTCTATGGGCAGTCGGGCGAGATGTTCTCGTATTTCCGGGTGCCCAAAATTTTATTCCGGGACATAAAATTCAAGGACCTGTCCACTGATGCCAAAACGCTGTACGGTATCCTGCTGGACCGCATGGGGCTGTCGGTGAAAAACGGATGGCTGCACTCTACAATGCACCCACGACCATGCAGCTTTATTACCAGAACCAAACCAATCATGATTTATCGAACAGGGGGTGATGAAAATGTCGAAAAAAGCAACCACGATTGCCATCGTCAATCAGAAAGGCGGAACCGGCAAAACCACGACCTGCGAAAATCTGGGCGTGGGGCTTGCACGGGAAGGCAAAAAGGTGCTGCTGGTGGATGCCGACCCGCAGGGGTCGCTTACCATAGTCGCTTCGCTCCTATGGCCAGTTGTGCGCACTGCATGCGGATTCATAGTTGTCCGCTGCGCAGACATTGCCATCAGCATGGGCTGGCAGCAGCCCGATGAACTGCCTGTTACGCTTTCTGCCCTGATGGCAAAAGCCATGAACGACCAGTGCATCCCGCTCGGTGAAGGCATCCTGCACCATGTGGAAGGCGTTGACCTGATTCCGGCCAACATCGAACTGGCAGGGCTGGAAGTGGCCCTTGTCAACAGTATGAGCCGGGAAAAGATGCTCAAACAGGTGTTGGACAGCGCCCGGCGGGAATACGATTATATCCTGCTGGATTGTACGCCGTCTCTGGGAATGCTGACCGTAGTCGCTCCGCTTCTATGGCTAGCGGTACGCACTATGTGCGAATTTATAATTATCTCCTGCGGAGATACCGCCATCAATGCACTGGCCGCAGCGGATACCACTCTGATTCCGGTGCAGGCGCAGTACCTTTCGGCAAAGGGACTGGAGCAGCTGCTGCAGACCATTCAGAAAGTGCGCCGGCAAATCAACCCGAAGCTAAAAATCGAGGGTATCCTGATGACCATGACGGACAGCCGCACCAATTACGGCAGGGAAATCGATGCACTGATTCGGCAGGTGTACGGCAGCAAAATCCGGGTGTTTGAGCAGCCCATTTCGCACTCTGTCCGTGCAGCGGAAATCAGCGCGGGGGGCAGGAGCATCTTTGCCCATGACCCCAAAGGCAAGGTGGCAGCGGCCTATCAATCTTTGACGAGAGAGGTGCTGGCCGATGCCGAAAAGCAACGCAAACTTGGCGCTGAAAGGTCTCGATGAGATGTTTTCCACCGAAGAATCCCGGCAGGAGCAAAAACGGGAGCAAGTGCAGCAGATTCCCATCGAGGAGCTGTTCCCTTTCAAGGAGCATCCATTCAAGGTGCTGGACGATGAGGCTATGCAGCGTACGGTGGAAAGCGTGGCACAGTACGGCGTACTGGCTCCGCTGATTGCAAGGCCCCGACCGGAAGGCGGATATGAGATCATCTCCGGCCACCGCCGTCAGCACGCCGCCGAGATTGCCGGGCTGGACACGCTGCCCGTTATCGTCCGGGAAATGACGGACGATGCCGCAGTGATATTGATGGTGGATTCCAACCTTCAGCGCGAAAATATCCTGCCCAGTGAGCGGGCTTTTGCGTACAAAATGAAGCTGGAAGCACTAAAAAATCAAGGTGCTAGGTCAGATTTAACTTCCACCCAAATTGGGCGGAAGTTGGAGGCAGCAGATATCTGATCAACGAGCAGACGTATCTGCATCTGCGGGAAAATCTCCAAGGTGTCGGGTACGAGGTTTTCGACAAAAGTAGCCCGCTCCCGGTGGAGGAAGGGCAGATTCCACGGGAAGCTCTGGGCAACAGTCAGCGGCGCATCGAGACCGCCCGTGCGTACTATCTGGCTGAGCATCAGGATGAACCTGTGGGGAAGATCCAGAATGTTGCCGTTACCACCTTGGAGAAGTTTCGCTCCGGGGTTCGCAGGCGAAGGAATCTGGCTCCACGTTCTTTGCCGGAAAATGATGTGCGTTTCATCGACCCGCAGTACAATGAGCTGTTCCGGGTGCCGGACGGCGGTGTTGTGCAGATGACCTACCCGGATGGGCACCAGCGTTCCGAGAAGGTCGAATATCTCGATGACTACCACATGAAGATCGGGTCCACGGTGCAGCACATCTGTGAATTTGCAGAGCGCATGGCGCGCAGCCGTGGCATTGTAGAGCCGGAGCCGCTGACGCAGCAGGACTGCCGGGCGTGGAATCTGGAATACGACTATTATCTCACTGTGCAGGCGGCAGATAATGGCTCGTGGGAGTATGCGCTCTATCAGGGCGACTGCTGCCTGTTGGAGCGTGGGAAAATTGATGCGCCCGAACTGAGGATTGAGGAGGTGCGGGACGAGATTCTGTACAGCCACAATCTGCGGAACAAAGACTGCATCCCGCTCACTCAGGAGGAGTTTACCCAGAAACTTGCAGACCGAAATGAGATACAGTCATACCGTATGAAGCAATTCCAGCAAAGCGGGCACGACTGTTATCTGGTCATGCAGTTGCAACAGGATGCGAACCCTGCGCTGCGCTTTGCTGCCATGCGCTATCTGAACAAGCAGAACGTTGCTCCGTCCATTGAGAATTATGAGATCCTGTACCGGGGCAACCTCCCGGAAGGAAAGCGCAGCGTTCCGCAGGCAGAGCTGTTGGAACAACTGTACCAGAAATTCAACTGCGCCCGCCCTCTGGACTACCATGGGCACAGCCTGTCGGTCAGCGATGTAATCATGCTGAATCAGGATGGGAAGATTTCAGCGCATTATGTGGACAGCATCGGCTTCAAGGAGTTGCCGGGTTTTCTGGATAAAAAGCCGGAGCGCACCTCGGTTTTGCAAACTCTTAAAGAAAAGTGCGATGCCCCGGAGTGCAACCCCACCGTCTGCCGGAAAGCGAGGGATGCCCATGAACTTTGACCACGAAGAACTGATGCTGATGATGCTCTACAATACCGGCACCCGGCAGGGGCTAGTGCGGGAGCTGCGGCTGATGCAGTGCTACCTGATGCCGGATGAAACTGCTTTGCGGGAACTGTCAGAGCAGGTCATTGAAAAGCTGAAACGGCTGACGGATGCCGAGTTTGC
>NZ_QVGZ01000020.1:0-17650 GCF_003603345.1 Faecalibacterium sp. AM43-5AT | reverse complement strand
GCGCGGTCGATGGCCTGTTCCGGGTCGATGGTTTCCTCGATGCGTTCCTTGCCTACCATTGCCAGCCATGCCTTGAACGGCTCAGCTTTTGGAGACGGAATAGACTGGATAATGCGTAGGAGCTGTTCAGTGTTAGCAACATCCGTCTTATACCGTTTTCCATCAGAGGATAACATTTTCAGTTGTACGATTTTTTCGTACAACTCATTTGCTCCCTCAGTTTTCAGCTTACGTTTCAGGTCGCTCCAATATCGCCGTGGATTTGCTGTTCCAGTTAAAACAGAAATAACATCAATAATTGAAAAATACCATTCTTCCTTTTCTGCATCCCATGCAGTACGGATTTTCTGATCTTCAAAAAGCTGGATAGAGCTATTGTCTTTCACTTCTGCCATAGAGGGTTCCTCGCTTTCGTTGTCTGGTTCTATTTTACATGATTTCGGGTGGAAACGCCACCCAGTCTAAGCGTTTGTAGTTCAAAAATCCAACCAATATTTTGTGCAAATTTACCGTTCCTGCATCTGCTCCTTTCCCGGTGTTGTCCGCAGGATGCCATCCACATTCTGCTTGATGATACCATACTCCTGCATCTGGCGTTTGGCTTCGCTGTACCGCCGCTGCAGCTGGTCTTTCTGCTCGACCAATAGCTTATACTCGGCTTTCAGGGCGTAGAGGTCGGGTAGCTTTTGAAAGCCCTGCTCTTTCAGGGTCTTGGCTGCGGCCTCATAGAGAATCAAGGTGCCTTCATGTTTGCGCCGGAACTGCTTTTTGTCAGCGGCCCGCTGGTACTCCTGCACCAGTGGACGTAGCTCTTTACAGGTGGTGACATCCTTTATCAGCACGGCCATTTCTGCAAGCCGACGCTCTGCTGCTTTCAGTGCAGCGGCAGCTTCGGTGCTGGCGGCGGTGATCTCGGCCACCCGGCTTTCCAAATCTGGGTAGCTTTCGATTTCATGCTCGGTCAGGAAGTTCAGCGTCCGGGCAGCCTGTTTCAAGTTGTGGAGCTTTGCCCACTTCTCATACCCTGCGGACTGCTGGGCCTTGATGCTGTTTTCCAAATCAATCCGCAGCGAAATTTTACGGGTTTCTTTGGGCTTCCGCTCCGCGAACCGACCTTTGATGCGTTCGATGATGGCTTCCTCTGTGTAGGCTTCGCCCAGCGTTTTGCAGCGAGTGAACCGCCCCTGTCCGGGCGCACGGAACGAAACATACTTGCCCCGCTTGACTTTATAGCCCTGCTCCTGCAGGAGCCGCAGAAAATCGTCAAAATCCTTGGCCTGCGGGATGGTTGCATCTATGGCGGTTTTCAGCTTCGCCTTCCAGCTCGTGCCCTTGCGGTGTGCATCCCACTCGGCATAGCTTTTGCCCCGGTCTTGACCGGGCATCACCACGGACAGGCCGTGTTCTTTGCACAGACGGTCACTGGTGCGCCGGATGTAGGAATAGCTCTGTCGGTTGGAAACATACTTGCGCTGGTTCACCATGTCCACTGCACAAAAGATAATGTGGTTGTGGACGTGCCCCTTGTCAATGTGCGTGGTCAGCACATACGGGTATTTGCCTTGCAGGACTTCATCTGCAAGCTGCCGGCCAATCTCGTGGGCCTGCTCCGGCGTGGTTTCGCCCGGCGCAAAAGACTGTATCAGGTGGTGGGCCAGATTGTTGCCTTTCTGCATGGCTTGTGACAGCAGCAGTTCAAATTCGATGTCTGCGGTTTCGTAGGCACAGGCAAAGGAGGACACCAACATTTTTTCATCCGTCTTGGCCGGATTCTCGATGTAGTCCAATGCCTTTTTCAGCGTTGACTTGATAGGATGTATCTTTGTAACTGCCATATCTGTGTCAGTGCTCCCTTGATGTCCGCAACATCTTGTGTGTACAGCGGCCCCATGCTGTTCAGCCGCCGCGCGATCTGATTGACGTTGACACCAATCTTTTGCAGTTCGGCGGTTTGCGCCCGGATGTCGGTGGTGTCGATGTGGACAACATAACCGTCTATCAGCATCTTCCGGGCGTATGCAGAAAAGTTCCGGGTATGCAGCAGAGCCATCTTCTGCCGGATAAGTTCCCGTTCCTCCGGCGTCACGGGAACACGCAGAACAATTTTTCGGGTTCGGTTCGTCATAGTTTCACCTCGTTTCTTGGGGGTCTGGGGTACTCCCCAGCAAGCATTTCTGCCGGGAGTGGCTACACTCCCTATGCTTGCTACGTTACCTCTCCCACTACTAAGACACCGAAACGCCCCCGTTTTGCCCGCAAAATGCAAAAAAAAAAATAAGAGGACGCTTTTGCATCCTCTCAATGACCGTGCATGACAATCAGACACACACGGGCTCTTTTTCCTGTTCATGGATTCGTAAGGCACCGTCAATGGCACCTTCTACGATGGGTAAGTATTCTTCCGGGCAAAGCTGCAGCTTGTGGCTGACCCGCTGACGTTCCGCACTTTCTTCCCGCATGAGTTCCGGGTTGAAGTACCGCTCCACGGGCAGACCACATATTTTTATCAGCTGAATCACCACCGGCAGGCTGGGCAGCGTGCCTTCGTTTTCGATGTTCGCAAGATACCGGCTGTCACAATGTATCATGTCAGCCAGCGCACTGCGGGAAAGTTGTTTTGCCTTTCGAGCTGCCTTGACATCCGCTCCGAACGTTTCAAAGCCGGGACAGTCCTCGATTTTCGCCATTCTGCATCACCCATATACATTTTATAGTTCATGGACGATTGGCGAAATGATGCAAAGCGCATTGTTGCTAAACTTTATTGTTCATAGTTTGAGCATTGTATTGTAAAGTGGGCTATCCTATAATAAGGAAGAAACCCTTTTTTGAAAAATCCGTCCGCTGTAACATTTCGCGGACATTTGCCTGTTATACTATCTGCAAAAAGCAAAGGAAGTGAGGATATGAAGCAGATTTTAATTGTCGAGGACGACAGTTTTTTGAATAAGATGGTGGCCTATAACCTGACCGCAGACGGCTATGGCGTGACTTCTGCCCTAAATGCCAGAACCGCAGCCGACGCCATCCGCCAGCGGGAATTTGATTTAGTGCTGCTGGACATCAACCTGCCGGACGGGAACGGCTTTGAGCTGTGCAAGCTAATAAAGCCTCAGCACCCGGACACCATCGTAATATTCCTGACCGCCAACGATCAGGAGAGCGACCAGATACGGGGTTATGAGGTGGGCGCGGTGGACTACATCACAAAGCCCTTTGTGATTGGGGCCTTGCAGCGGAAAATCAAAGCCATGTTCGCCATGCTGGAACACCACAAACCGGCCAAGGACATTTACGACGACGGGCGGTTGTTTCTGGACTTCTCGGAGCAGACGGCTTCCTTAAACGGCAAGCCCCTGACTCTATCCCCGATGGAGTACAAAATGCTGAACCTGTTTCGTAAAAATCCCCGGCAAGTGCTGACCCGTGGGCAGCTTTTGGAAAAGCTGTGGGATATAGACGAGCGGTTTGTGGACGAACACACCCTGACAACCTCCATCAGCCGTATTCGCAGCAAGATTGAAGCCGACGGCGGCGCACCCTACATCAAGACCGTTTACGGCATGGGGTATCAATGGACGGGAGGCGAGGCAAAATGAAGTTTCAAAACCTCTCGGTAAAGCGGCTGTTTGGCCGGGTGGCAATGGAGCTTGTCCTCTCCATGTCCGGGATCACCATAGCTCTTTTTCTTGTGACAAAACAGATTGCGGTGCTGCTGACAGGCGGGGCGCTGCTGCTGTGCGCCATTGTAGGGATTTTTGTACTGACGCAGGCGTTTGGAAAGCGACTGTCGCAGTTTACCACTGACCTGTGCCAGACCTTAGACCACATGATCGCCGGAAATGAAGCACCCCAGCGGCCAGAGGACAGCGAAACCCAGCTCGCCAGAATCGGACACCGGCTGGCAAGGCTTTACCAGATCATGCAGGAGAACCGCCGCCGGGTGGACGAGGAACGGCAGGAGTTACAGACCCTTGTATCGGATATTTCCCATCAGGTGAAAACGCCGGTAAGCAATCTGAAAATGGCGACGGACACCCTGCTGGAAAAGCCTATGGCCGAGGCAGAGCGCACCGACTTTATCCGGGGAATCCGCAGCCAGACGGATAAGCTGGACTTTCTCTTTCAGGCCCTTGTGAAAACCTCCCGTCTGGAAACAGGCGTGATCCAGTTGGACAAGAAACCGGGCCGCCTCTTTGATACCGTGGCACAGGCCATGAGTGGGATCGTGTATGCAGCGGAGAAAAAAGAAATCGCCGTGTCCGTGGACTGCCCGGAGGATTTGACCGTTTCCCATGACAGCAAGTGGACATCGGAAGCCCTCTTTAACCTGCTGGACAATGCGGTGAAGTACACCCCGGCAGGCGGGAAAATCGCTGTGTCTGTGGTGCTGTGGGAAATGTATGTGGAAATCAAAGTGACCGACACTGGCAAGGGCATTTCCGAAAGCAATCAGGCCGCTATCTTCCAGCGCTTCTATCGTGAGGAAGAAGTACACGAACAGCAGGGTGTGGGCATTGGCCTGTATCTGGCCCGCGAGATCGTAACGCGGCAGGGCGGCTATATCAAAGTGGTTTCGGAGCCGGGCAAGGGTTCGGAATTTTCCATTATGCTTCCCTTGCGTTGAGAGAAACTTTCTGCTTCGGATCAAGTTGGCCCGAAGTGCAGAGATAAAATGAAATGTCCGAGCGTTGTAACATTTCACCCTGATTTTCAATGAAATTTTTTGGCCGCTGTAACATTTCGCGGACATTTGGGTTTTACAATACCCTTATCAACAGGCAGAAAGCCTTGAAAGGAGTTTTGAGTATGAGCGTTTTACAGACGATTGATCTGAAAAAGTATTACGGCACAGAGCCGAACATCACCCGCGCCCTTGACGGCGTGAACTTCTCCGTGGAGGACGGCGAGTTTGTGGCTGTTGTGGGAACCTCCGGCAGCGGCAAGTCTACCCTGCTTCACATGATGGGCGGGCTGGACACCCCTACTTCCGGCAATGTCATTGTCCGGGACAAAGAGCTGTCAAAAATGAACGACGAGCAGCTTACCATCTTCCGCCGCCGCAACATCGGCTTTATCTTCCAGAACTATAACCTTGTTCCCATCCTGAATGTGTATGAGAACATCGTCCTGCCGGTGGAGTTAGACGGGGACACGGTGGATCAGAAGTTTTTGGACGAGATCGTTCACCTGCTGGGGCTGGAAGATAAACTGAAAAATATGCCGAATAATCTTTCTGGCGGACAGCAGCAGCGTGTGGCGATTGCCCGCGCTCTGATTACCAAACCGGCTATTGTGCTGGCCGATGAGCCAACCGGTAACCTTGACAGCAAGACCAGCGCCGAGGTGCTGGGACTTATCAAGCGCACCAGCGCGGAGTTCCGGCAAACCGTTGTAATGATTACCCACAATGACGACATAGCCCGCCTTGCAGATCGGATTGTCCGCATTGAGGATGGCAAGATTGTGGAGTAAGGAGGTGGCAAGCTATGACATGGCCTTTTGAAAATGATACCAGTGACATTGAAAAGAAGCTGGCAAAGCGCAGTTTGCATCGTGAACGGCAGCGTAATTTATTTGCAATCATTGCTCTTGTGCTAACTGCATTTATGATAACTGCGACATTCAGTATTGGTTTTAGTTACTTTGAAACCTACCAAATGCAACAAATTCGGTTAATGGGAACTACCGCTGATGTCGGAATCACAAATGTAACAGAAAATCAGTTGGTTGAAATTTCAAAATCAAACCTTGTCCTTGACGTAGGTATACAGCAGCGTTTAGGTAGTGTTGATACAGAACAACTGAGAAACGCAAGATTAGGTGTAGTATGGATAAATGATACAGAGTGGGAACACCACCGTCTTCCTACTATATCAGGTGTTGTAGGAAATTACCCATCAAGTAAAAACGAAATTATGCTACCTACATGGGTGCTTGAACAGATGGGCATTTCTGATCCGCAAATAGGGATGGAGATTGTGTTGTCATACCAAATTGGCGATAGCTATGATTATGTCACGGACACCTTTTTGCTGTCGGGCTACTATACGGACTACATTCCAATGCGCACAAATAATCGTGGTTATGTTTATGTTTCATCCGCTTTTAAGGATAGCTTAAATGTATCACTGGATAATAGTGTTACGGCAATGATCCGTTTTCAAGGCAATGATAATGCTGACAAAAACTGTGAAAGATTGCGGCGTGAGATTGACTTTACAGAAGGGCAAACATTTGAAATTGTATCATTAGAACAGGCAAATGGTGGAACTATTATTTTAGCTGTAATAATTTTAGCAGTTTTTATATCCTTTAGCGGCTATCTGCTGATTTATAATATTCTTTATGTCTCTGTCATAAAAGATGTGCAATTCTATGGCCGTCTTAAAACGATTGGAACGACCCAAAGGCAGATAAAGAGAATTATCTATAAGCAGGCAATCAGAATCTCTTGTATTGGTATTCCGATTGGTCTGTTACTTGGTGCGGTTGTTTCCTTTGGCATTGTTCCTTACTTCCTGAATATGATGTATTCAACAAATTCTGATGTGGGAACAAAAGTATCTTTTTCGCCGTTTATTTTCATAGGAGCGGCCATATTTACGTTCATTACCGTTATGATTGCAAGCATGAAGCCCGCCAAAATTGCCGGAAGTGTTTCACCAATAGCAGCACTCCAATATACAGCAGCCAGCACAAAGAGTAGCGCCAGAAATTGTAGCAAAATGAAGTTGTCCAGAATGGCATGGAACAATGTCTTTCGTAATGCTAAGAGTACAACCCTTGTTTTTGCATCGCTTTTTTTCGGCCTTTCCTTGTTCCTTGTCGTCACAGGGCTATTACATGGTTTAAGCCCGGAGAATTATGTGAGCCAATGGGGAGTAAGCGATTTTGCACTCACATATAGTATCCACGAAAGAGAAGATTTAATTTCCAGCGAAATGGTTTCAGAGATTGGTCAGCTTGACGGCATTGAGAATTTGAGGTTGACCTATGCACCTTATCCTCAAGTAGTAGCAGATGTTGTATATGACGATGCTGTATTTCACGAGTTTCTTGCGTCATTAGACGGAGTAAACGGCATTGATTTTTCTGATCCGGCAAAATTAGAAAATTATCAGCAAAACTTTTTTAGTGGGGTTTTTGGAATTGACAGTGCATATTTGGAAGAAATCAATAAAACCTTAAACTTGCCTATTGACACGTCTGCCTTTGAACAAGGAAAGGTTGTGCTGCTGTCCAAAACAGTAGAAGACCTTATTCAGCCGGGGCAGGAAATAACAATCCAGACGCAGAACGGACAGCATTCCTTTATTGTAGCGAACGGTTATTTGAATGAAGGGTTTCGAGCAGGAGGAGGCAATGAGAGAGGGACGGCTCCTGATTTGTATATTAGTCAAACAGCTTTGAAAGAACTCTTTCCGCAATATAGAGTGTTCCGCGTGGCCTTTGATACGGATGGTCAACATGACGAAAGTATACTGCAAGAATTAAAGCAAATCACCGCATCACAAGCTAACATTGATATTATATCCCGATATGAACGGCGAGAAGAAATGCAGGAATATCTCATTACAGCAAAGGTTTTAGGAACAGGGTTGTCCGTGATCCTGCTGCTTGTTGGTGTCATGAACTTTGTCAATACAATGGTTGTCAATGTAAATACTCGGCGCTATGAATTAGCTGTTCTTGAAAGCATTGGAATGACAAAGCGACAAATCAAACGAATGCTATTTATGGAAGGTTTCTATTATTGGGGCGTTTCCCTTTCCCTTGCAGTCACCATTGGAACAGCAATCTTCATCTTGCTATATATGATTTTTAGTAAAGTGGCCTATTATGCTGTTTTCTCCTATCCATTTATCCCACTGGTGCTGGTGTCTGGACTGGTGTTGCTAATCTGCCTTATTGTGCCTATATGGGTCTACAAAACTGATGTTAACCTTCCAGTTGTGGAGCGATTGCGGTTGACAGAGTGAGTTTAATCAAATAGCAAAACATCCTTAGATCAATCATATCGAAGCGGAGCAGATTTTAGCTGCTCCGCTTCTTTAGTGTTTTTCAAAAAATTCTTTTGAAATGTCCGAGCTTTGTAACAATTCAGCCTGTTTTTCTGTCGAAATCAAAGGCACCTCGGACATTTGTGTAACATTTGAATTTTATAATAATCCTCATAAAGAGAAATAGCCTGTTAGCAAGCTGCCGCACGACGGCAAAAGAAAAAAAGCCGTCGTACAGCAGACATATCCGCGCGCCCATTTTGAACCGGCGGCTTTTGAGAAAATCAAGGCCGCCGGTTCTTTTTGCTTATCAAAGCGTTTCATCGTCTGTATGGCGGCCACTAGGAGGATGCCGCCATGCGCCTGATATTCTATCGAACGCCTAGTTTTGAACTGTCAAAAAAAGCCTTGCTCCCGCACAGGGTCAGCAGGGCTTTTACTATGTACTATACGATGTAGCTACTGTGCGTTTCGTGCTGCCATTATGCCCGGTTGGCCGTTTTCGGTCTGCTGGGCTTTTCTATTGCCGCCTGAAAAGCTGCCTGTTCCAAAAATATTTTTGGAAATTTTCAAAAAAGCGGGCAGAATCGGGTGTTTCAGGTGTCATATTAGCGGAAAGGGAAAAATCCACCCGACATCCCCACGGAAAGGGGGTGAGAAGATGGAAGCTATCCCTCGCAACGATGGCGAACAGTACCGATTCGATGCGTTCTGCAAAGCGGTGCTGCGAAATGAGGCCCGGAACTATCACCGAAATAAGAAACGTCTGCTTGACCGTGAAAAGTCATTCAGCGTTCTTTCGTTGGAAGAACTGGGGCAGCTCACGAGTGTAGACCATTATCCAAGTGAAGAATTTGTATTTTCATCCTACGGCTGTGATCTGCACATCGACAATGAACTTGTTGCCAATGCGTTTGCCGCTCTGCCAAAGCAAGAACAAAGCATTCTGATTCTGTTTTGCGTTCTGGAACTGGGCGATGGCGAGATTGGCGACCTCATGGGAATGTCCCGGAGTGCTGTACAGCGCCACCGGACAAAAACGCTGAACGAGCTGCAAAAAAAGCTAAAGGCGCACTTGCCGGAGGGAGGTTAGGCGTAAATGAACTCCTATGAACACACGAGCAGAGATTTTTTACCGCTCTCGGTGATTTGCTCTGCCTGCGCTGGGGACACCGATGCAGTTGAACAGGTTTTGCGACATTACAGAGGTTATATCAACAAGCTCTGTACAGGCATTCTCTACGACAAGCACGGCCAGCCCCATGTGTGCATAGACGAGTACATGAAACGCCATCTGGAAATCAAACTTATTTCCTCTATTGTGACCAGAGCCGAAACGGTCTGACCCTTTCCACGTTTCGGGACAGCACCTTGAAAAATATGCCCGCAGGACAATGGCGGTGCATCATAGGGCAAACGGATACGTTGCTGTCTGTATCGAGCCGGACGGCGGGTGCGCCATGATGCTTTTCTCTGAAAAGTGGAGCGATCATCACCATGCCGCAATGCAAGCGCGGCTGCTTGTGGGCCATGACATACCGACAGGCTGATACTCCCTTACCGTCAAAGTCCGAGCGTTCAGAGCGTCGCAGGCAATGAGTAGGGCTGCATGAGGAATGCAGGGGTGAGATTCCCGTGGGCTGCTGCCAGCAGCCATCCGTTGGCTCATTTTTTATTTTGTGAAAGGGGGATATTTTTGAAAGAACAAAATTTGATACGTTATAGCATTCAGCTTGCTTTTTTGAAGCAGCTGTTGGAAAGAAAGCTCATAACCGATAGAGAGTATTCCCTTATCAAACAGCGCTTAATGAAAGATTATCGTGTGGTTTCCGAACTATCCTCTTGATTTTGTGTCGCATTGGCGTTATGATTAACGCAATGAAAGAAACACATTCAATAAGGAGGTCAAGCATGAAAGATGTTGAAGTCATTAAAGCGCACAACACGCTCTCGCCACGAGCGCGTACAAACTTTGAAAAAAGGCTGCGCGTAGCTGCCTATTGTCGTGTCAGCACTGATACCGAAGATCAGCTGAACAGCTACAAATCGCAGGTCAAATACTATACCGAACTTATAAAAAGTAAGCCGGAATGGTCTTTGGCCGGCATCTATGCTGATGAAGCTATCACGGGCACGCAGGTAAAAAAGCGCGAGGATTTCCAGCGTTTAATCAACGACTGTATGAACGGTGACGTGGATATGGTGATTACCAAATCCATTTCGCGCTTTGCCCGAAATACGCTTGACACTCTGAAATATGTTCGGATGCTCAAAGATAAAGGCGTGGCTGTGTTTTTTGAGGAAGAAAACATCAACACCCTTACTATGGACGGTGAACTGCTCCTTGTAATTTTAAGCCCTGTTGCACAGCAGGAAGTCGAAAATATTTCTGCAAATGTCAAAAAGGGCTTGAAGATGAAGATGCAGCGCGGTGAGCTGGTCGGGTTTCAGGGCTGTTTAGGCTATGACTACAATCCAGCGGACAAAACCATCACCATCAACGAAGAAGAAGCGGCTGTTGTCCGTTACATTTTTCAGCGATATACGGAGGGTGCCGGTGGTTCGGTTATTGCCAAAGAACTTGAAAACTTAGGCTATAAAACCAAACGCGGCAGTCCCAAATGGGCAGACAGTACCGTAATCGGCATTATCAAAAACGAAAAATACAAAGGCGACATTTTGTTAGGAAAGACATTTACCGTTGACCCTATTTCAAAACGGCGTCTGTACAACTTCGGCGAGGAAGATCAATTTTATATTCGTGAGCACCACGAGCCCATTATTTCGGAAGAAGTCTTTGAAGCCGCACAGGAAATTTTGCGGCGGCGTGCAAAGCCCCGCAGCCTTAACGTGGACGGCAAACGTGAAAAGTTCAGCCGGAAATACGCTTTTAGCTGCATGATAGAATGTGGTTTCTGTGGTGGCACCCTGACAAGGAGGAGTTGGCATAGCAGTTCACAGTATAATAAAGCAATCTGGCAATGTGTCGTTTCCACCAAAAAAGGAAAAAAGTTCTGCCCGGAGAGCAAGGGTGTTGACGAAAGAACGATTGAACGGGCTTTTGTAGAATCCTATCGCCTCTTGTGCCAGAACAACAAGGATGTTCTGGACGAGTTTATGAAACGGACGGAAGAAGCCCTTTCCGAAAGCAACGCGGGCAAGCGTCTTGCAAAAGCTGAAAAGGACATTCACGCTCTGGAAGTCAAGAAAAACAAGCTGGTTGATATGCGTCTTGAAGATACCATTGACAAGGAGACCTACGACCGAAAGTATTTAGACCTGTCCAGCCAGATTGAGCAGTTGCAGAAAGAGTGTGAAAGCCTGCAAGATGCAGCCGAAACCGAAACTACCATGCGCAAGCGTGTCGCCATGTTCCGACAGACACTTGAACAGAATGAGGTTCTGGACACCTTTGACCGACATATTTTTGAAAGTATAGTTGAAAAAGTAATCGTGGGCGGTTATGATAGTGATGGGAACAAAGACCCCTACATGATTGTCTTTGTCTACAAGACCGGGTTCAAGAACAGCGTGGACGGCAAGAATTTCAAGCCGCTTCGCAAGAATAGCAAGGAGAACCACTCCCCTGCTGTTTTGTGTTCCCATGCTTCTAACGAGGCTGAATCCATGTGTTCCGATTCTAGCGACGACACATTGCGAATGTGTGCTGAGCCTTTCCAAGGTGTGAGGTTTGAAAAATGGCTATTCCAAAATATAATGAACTTTACTCGCTGTTCCTCTTTGCGACTCAGGACGGTGCCCCGCATTCTTCAAAAGATGTAAAGAAAATTATCTCTCAAAAACTCCAGTTAACCGCCTTGCTCTTGAATTGGTAAACATACATAAAAAGCGCCCGTCCCGGTTTTTTCCGGGACAGGCGCTTTGCATTTTAACCTTGTAATTTATCAGGACAGAATCATGCGGTCATTTGCAAACTCGCCGCCGCTGGCGATCTGGAACTTTGCCAGCAGGTCGGAGACGTGCAGGTTCTTCTTTTCCTCACCGGAAACATCATAGATGATATGGCCTTCGTACATCATGATCAGGCGGTTGCCATACTTAATGGCATCCTTCATGTTGTGGGTGATCATCATGGTGGTGAGGTGGTTTTCCTCCACGATTTTGGCCGAGAGGGTCAGCACCTTGAGCGCGGTCTTGGGGTCCAGCGCAGCGGTATGCTCGTCCAGCAGCAGGAGCTTTGGCTTGTTCATGGTAGCCATCAGCAGGGTCAGTGCCTGACGCTGGCCGCCGGAAAGCAGGCCCACACGGGCCGTCAGGCGGTCTTCCAGACCCAGATCCAGCGTTTTGAGCAGTTCACGGTACTGCTCGCGCTCTGCCTTGGTAATGCCAATGCGCAGGGTGCGGGGCTTGCCGCGGCGTGCAGCCAGGGCAAGGTTCTCTTCGATCTGCATGGTGGCAGCAGTGCCGGTCATGGGGTCCTGAAACACGCGGCCGATGTAAGCGGCACGCTGATGCTCGCTCAGGCGGGTCACATCCACACCGTCAATAATGATCTTGCCTTCGTCCACCGGCCACACACCGGCAACTGCGTTCAGCATGGTGGATTTGCCTGCACCGTTGCCGCCGATCACGGTAACGAAATCGCCCTCGTTCAGCTTCAGGTTCAGGCCGTTCAGGGCAGTTTTCTGGTTGACCGTGCCAGCGTTAAAGGTCTTGGAAACATTCTGGATCTCAAGCATTTTTTGCATCCTCCTTTGCCTTCTTCACCGGCTTCGAGAAGTACTTGCCCTTCCAGTACGGCACGGCAAGGAAAACAGCCACCACAGAAGCGCTCAGCAGCTTGAGCAGGTTGGCATCGAAACCCAGAGTCAGCACCAGCTGGATAACAATGTAGTAGATGATGGCACCCAGAGAGACAGAAACCATCTTGAGTGCAAAGTTATGGAAGATGCGGCTGAACAGAGCCTCGCCAATGATGACAGCAGCCAGACCAATGACGATCGCACCGCGGCCCATGCCGACATCTGCAAAGCCCTGATACTGGCTCAGCAGAGCGCCAGACAGCGCCACCAGACCGTTGGACACAGCCAGACCCAGCACGATATTGAAGTTGGTGTTGATGCCCTGCGCACGGGACATGGCGGGGTTAGAGCCGGTGGCACGGATGGCACAGCCCAGCTCGGTGCCGAAGAACCAGTACAGAATGCCGATCAGCACCGCTGTGACAATGATGATCATAACGATAGGGTTGTGGAGAGCGAACTCCTTGACCCAGCGCAGGGAGATCAGCAGGTTGTACTTGTCCACGTTGATGGCCTGATTGGCCTTGCCCATGATTTTGAGGTTAATGGAATACAGCGAAAGCTGGGTCAGGATGCCGGCAAGGATGGCCGGAATGCCCATAAATGTGTGCAGGACACCGGTGACGAGGCCGGACAGCAGGCCTGCCAGCAGCGCCATGAGCAGGGAGACCCAGACGTTCTGGCCGGACAGCAGGCACATGACGCACACTGCACCGCCGGTGCCAAAGGAGCCGTCCACGGTCAGATCGGCCACATCCAGAATACGGTAGGTCAGGTACACGCCAATGGCCATGATACCCCAGATAAGGCCCTGTGCACAGGCACCCGGCAAAGCGCCCGGCAGGTTTGCCAGTCTTGCAATGATTTCCAAAACAATTCCTCCTAAACGTTACACTTTTTTTACTTCCCGTTTGATACGGGAAAGCGGAGAAGAGCACTTTTTACCCTTCTCCGCTGATTTTCTGTTTGGTTTCCCGGAGTATTTTAGCCCTCGATCTCCTCGTAACCGTCGGGAACGGTCAGGCCCAGATCGTCGCAGATCGTCTTGTTGTACTTCTTGGTCACATCGGTGTACTCGATGGGCATGGTGGAGATATCAGCCTCGCCGTTCAGGATCTTCACTGCCATCTCACCAGTGGTGTAGCCCAGATCGTAGTAGCTGATGGAAAGGGTAGCCACGCCGCAGCCGGCGCAGATGCCCTCTTCGCCAGCGAACACGGGCTTCTTGGCCGGGCGGCAGATGCCGTCCACAATGCCGGTGTTTGCAGCAACCGTGTTATCGGTGGGCACATACAGTGCGTCGTTCTCGTCGGCAGCCTTCTGGCAGACAGAGGACAGGTCATTGGAATCAGAGAAAGCGTACTGGGTAGCGGTGACACCCTTTTCCTCCAGATACTTCTGGACCTCATCCACCTGATACTGGCTGTTTGCCTCAGCAGAGCAGTACAGCAGGCCAACCTTCTTGGCCTCCGGCATCCACTCCACGATCATCTCAGCCTGCTGATCCAGCGGGGCCAAATCAGAGGTGCCGGAAATGTTGCCGCCCACGGTGCCGTCGAAATCGGTCAGGCCCAGAGCCACACCGTACTCGGTAACAGAGGTGCCCAGCACCGGAATGCTGTTGGTAGCAGACTGTGCAGCCTGCAGAGCGGGCGTAGCATTGGCCATGATCAGATCCACACCAGAGGAAACGAAGCCGTTGGTGATGGTAGCGCAGGTAGCGGAATCGCCCTGTGCATTCTGGAAATCGAAGGTGACGTTCTCGCCGAAGGAAGCAGTCAGAGCATCCTCAAAGCCCTGCGTAGCGGCATCCAGAGCGGCATGCTGCACCAACTGGCAGATGCCAATCGTGAACTTCTGGCCATCGGCTGCAGCAGAAGCAGCAGCGGAGGATGCAGGCGCAGCGGAAGAAGCAGCTGCAGAAGATGCAGAAGAACCGCCGCAGGCAGTCAGGGCAGCAGCTGCGCCGCAGGCAGCGGCAGCAGCCAGAAACGAACGACGAGTGATTTTACGCATAATGTTTATCTCCTCTATCTCTTTGCGTGTGCGGCCTCCAGGTACCGCACCGGAAAGCTATGTTTTGTATGCAAGGCTCGTACAGTCTCGCTTTACACTCGTGAAGTATATCACACCTTTCACGGTAAAACAACTCACTTTTTCCCTAAAACGGCCTTTATTATCGATTGCATCAAATATATCGATCGATTATTTTGATGTATTATTTCGTTTTTGCTGATATTCCGTCAGTTTTGCAAATTCAGCATCCAGCCAGTGCAGTTTTTTCTCCAGCTGCGGCAAAAACGGTGCGGCATAGTCGTAGCTAAAATACAGCGCCTGCCAGAGCTTGTCCTGCATCCGGCGCACCAGCACCGGGCTGAGCAGCGCTTCCAGCTGTTCCACCGTGTCTTCCAGTGTCATGCAGGTCTGCGCCCAGCGTACATCGGTCTGTTGCCGGGCCGGGACATCGTAACGAGCAAGATAGTCCTCCACCCTTGCCTCGATCACCTGCCCGCCGCAGCCGGTGGGCTGCAGAAAATAGCTCACCTGTCCTTTCCTGCTGATCTCCTGCGCCAGCGGGTACAGAGCACACACCAGCGGTTCGGCATCGTGGATGGCGCAGCGGTCTCCCGTAAGGAAGGGACAGTTGTTCCGGTTCTCCTTCACCGGGGCCAGACGCAACACCGGCAAATGGCTCACCGTGCCAATGCTGGCCCGGCAATATCCCCGCGCCACGATCTGCGGCGGCAGGCGCAGCCGGGCTGCAATGCGCCACAGGTCAAAGCCTGAAAGTACAATGTCCTCTCTGCCACGGCAGCAGTCGCCGCAGCCATTGCACGCAAAGCTGAAATGTGCATCCCGCGCCAGCAGGGGCATTGCCTCGGTACGGGTAAAATCGATCTGGCCGCACAGGTCGATATGGTGGTCTCGCATCTGTTCTCTCCTCTTTCCTGCATAATAAATAACAGGTCTATTGTACCGCAGGGCCGGTTTTTGTGCAACAAAAAAGCTGCTGTACGCTTGACAGCAGCTCATAGTGGCGCAGCGCGCCCGCACTTGGGCGGTACATCTATGCCATCTCACCGATTTGGAACGGTTCCCGCTCAGCCATACAGCACCGCTTTCTGCTGCCGCTTGAGCCAGTGGTAAGCGATCACTCACACCAGAATGGAGAACAGCGAACCGCAGGCCGAAGCAAGACCCATAGGCAGCAGCGTCTGCGGGAAAAACTTGGATGCGAGGTAGGCACCCGGCACGCGCACCAGCAGAATGGACAGCGTGTTATGCAGGAAGGACAGCCCGGACTTGCCATAGGCGCAGAAATAGCCGCTGAAGCTGAACTGCACGCCTGCAAACAGGCAGTCAAAAATATAACCCCGGATGTAAGATGCACCGGCCAGCACCACAGCCTCGTCCGAGGTGAAGGGCCGCACCACTGACGGTGCAATGAACTGCACTGCTGCTGCCACGATCAGTCCAAAGGTCAGGCCAATGCCGATGGCGTAGCGCAGAATGGCATCCACACGGTCGTGCTTGCCGGCACCGATGTTCTGCGCGCCCAGCCCCTTCAGCACAGCGGCTTCATCCGTCCGGGCACTCAGAAACAGAATCGGTGCTTCGGTCAGGCCCCGGATGCAGCGGCACACCGCAAAGCCATCTTCTCCGGGCATCATCACATCCAGCAGGATGCAGTCCGCCCAGCGGCAGAGTGCTTCAGTCAGCTCCTGTCCGGAGCTGCGCGTCTCCACCCGGTGGCCGTCCCGCTCCAAGGCGGTGCGGATCAGCTTGCAGAGCTCCAGATTGTCATCCAGCGCCAGAATATTCGCCACAAAATCACCTCAACACGTTATAAACAAGGCAGGATGCCCCATACAGCAGATACACATGGGCGGGGTAGAACCAGTAGAACAGCTGCTTGTGCCCGCTGCCGCGCTGCCCGTTGTACAGCAGCATCAGCAGCACCGCCGCCACGCCGAACCACTCGTAGTAGTCGGTGAACATCTGCGTCCAGACAAAACCCGCCTGCCGGCAAGCCATCCCGAAGATCAGCGCAAAGTCACACAGGAAAACAGTCAGCGCCCATACCGCCAGCTGCACTTTGCGCCGTCCACGCAGGGCATACAGCAGCACGCCGCCCAGCAAAAAGCTCCAGCCGCCGTCCGTGATGGCTGTCCACATGGGCAGCGGGCTGGTGATGACAAATGCCACGACTGTCGAAGCGATGGGCATCTCCTGCACCTGCGGGAAGAGCAGCAGAAATACTATCACCACAAACGGCCAGAACAAAACGGCGGCAATGGCCGCAATACCCTTTGCCAGCTTCTTCTCCCGCAGCCAGTCGATGCCCTGCCAGACGACGCACAGCAGCATCAGATCTTGGAAGATGGCATTCTGGGGGTAGAAGCCGTCTCCACGCCGGAAGGCCTTGGCGTAGATCATAAAGAATTCCAGCGCCGCCATCGCCGCGCCAATAGCCCAGATGCGGATAAAATACCGCCTGCGGTCATGGGTATGGGCAAAGCCCTCCACGGTGCAGAACAGAAACAGCGGGGCACTCAGCCGCCCCAGCATACTGAGCACCGTCGGGATGCAGCCGGTGAATTCAAAGAAATAATGAATGTGATCCAGCACCATCAGTACCAGTGCAATGGTCTTGAGCTGGGTGCTATCCAGCCCTTTTTTCGTCAGTTTATCCATACAGAATCTCCTTTCTCTATACGTTCAGTGTAGCAGGAAATTCTGTAGAAAGTATAAGGTTTTTCTTTATCACACTATTTTCTGCCCCAAAACGCAACAAAAAATCCCTGAAAGGAAACCTCTCAGGGATACGATTAAGTCGGCGACTACCTATTTTCACGCGCCGTTTCCAGCGAACTATCTTCGGCA